>VBCS01000353.1 GCA_005888955.1 Betaproteobacteria bacterium | reverse complement strand
ATCATCTGCAGCGCGTCAACGAGATCCTGGGCGCGCGGCTCAACACCATCCATAACCTGCACTACTACCTCACGCTGCTCACGGAGCTCCGGCAGGCGATCGTCGCCGGCACACTCCCCGCCTATGCGCAAGCGTTCGAGAATGGCCGCTCTCGCGTGGTAGAATAATCGGTTAGTGCGTCGCGCTCGCGCGTGGCGCACTGACTTGCAATTATCGCAGGAGGAATCATCCGTGTTCATCAGCTACGCCTACGCACAGGCCACCGGATCCACGCCTTTCGGCGGCGACATCATGGCGTTCCTGCCGATGATCGCCATCGTCGTCGTCTTCTATTTCCTCCTCATCCGCCCGCAGCAAAAGCGCGCCAAGGAAACGAAGGCGATGCTCCAGTCGCTGCAGAAGGGAGACGAGATCGTGACCGCCGGCGGAGTCGTCGGCAGGATCGCCAAGCTCTCCGATGCCTATGCCGACGTCGAGATTGCGCCCAACGTCGAGATCACGGTGCAGCGGAGCGCGATTTCTCTGCTGTTGCCGAAGGGAACGATCAAGAGCCTGTAACCGGGGTGTTTCGTCCCGGAATGTCATGAACCGCTATCCGCTCTGGAAATATGTCGTCATCGGCGTCGCGCTCCTGATCGGCGTTTTCTATACGTTGCCGAACTTCTTTGCCGAAGTTCCGGCGGTGCAGGTATCGACCAGCAAGTCGAACGTCAAGATCGACGCCTCGACGCTGCAGACCGTCGAGGAAGCGCTCAAGGCAGCCAACGTTCCCTACCGCGGAGAAACGGTCGATGCGACGGGGGTCAAGGTGCGCTTCGCCGATCCCGATACGCAATTGAAAGCCAAGGACGTGTTGCAGGCGAAGCTGAATCCGGATCCGAACAATCCGAATTACATCGTCGCCTTGAACCTCCTGTCGAGCTCTCCGCGCTGGCTCGCGAAAATCGGTGCGCTGCCCATGTATCTCGGATTGGATTTGCGCGGTGGCGTTCATTTTCTCTTGCAGGTCGATATGAAAGCCGCGCTCGACAAGGCCGCCGACCGTTATACGACGGACATCCGTTCGCTGCTGCGGGAGAAAAAGGTTATCTACGCCGGAATTGCGCGCGAAGGTCAGAACGTCGCGGTCCGTTTTCGCGATGCGGGCGAGCGCGCGCGCGCGTTTCAGGAGATCGACAAGGCATTCCCGGACTTGCAGTTGAGGGAGATCGAAGCCGGCAGCGAATCCAGGCTGGTCGCAAATCTGAAACCCGAGGCGCAGAAGCGGATCCAGGACGGCGCCGTGCAGCAGAACATCACGATCCTGCGCAATCGCGTCAATGAGCTCGGCGTTGCCGAGCCGATCGTCCAGCAACAGGGCGCCGATCGCGTGGTCGTGCAGCTTCCCGGAGTGCAGGATACCGCGCGCGCCAAGGATATCCTCGGCCGCACCGCGTCGCTCGAGATCCGGATGGTCGACGACGACCCGACCGCCCAGCAGCAGGCGCTCTCCGGGCAGATACCGCTCGGCGACGATCTGCTCGTCGAGCGGTCGGGCCAGCCGGTGCTCGTCAAGCGGCAGGTCGTGCTTACCGGAGACCGCATCAACGATGCGCAGCCCGGGTTCGACGGGCGGCTCGTCGAAAAGGGCAAGGCCGAGGTGATCACCGCGCCGGTCATCCGCGAGGAGATCGGGGGTGGCCGGGTGCAGATCAGCGGCCGCATGAACACGCGCGAGTCGAATGACATTGCCCTCCTGATGCGCGCGGGCGCTCTCGCGGCGCCGATGGAGATTGTCGAGGAGCGCACGGTCGGCCCATCGCTGGGCAAGGAGAACATCGAGAAGGGTTTCGACTCGGTGCTGTACGGCTTCATCGCACTGTCAATCTTCATCATCGCGTATTACGAGCTGATGGGCGTGATTTCGGTGATCTCGCTGGCCGTAAACCTTCTGCTCCTGATCGCGGTTCTGTCGATGCTGCAGGCGACGCTGACCCTCCCGGGCATCGCCGCGGTGGCGCTCACCCTCGGCATGGCA
>VBCS01000352.1 GCA_005888955.1 Betaproteobacteria bacterium | reverse complement strand
GCGCACGCTCGCGCTGGACAATCGCAGCCTGACGTTGTTCGCCACGCATTACTTCGAGCTGACCGCGCTGCCCTCGGAGCTGGAAGGCTGCGCCAATGTCCACTTCGATGCGGTCGAGCACAAGGACGGCATCGTGTTTCTGCACGAAGTCGCGGAGGGGCCGGCCAACCGCAGCTACGGTCTGCAAGTCGCGAAGCTCGCCGGCGTTCCCGCCGACGCGATCCGCCAGGCCCGCGCGTACCTCGCGCGGCTCGACCAGTTCAGCTCGCGACGCGATGCGCACGGCGATTTGTTCGCGCCTGCGGGCGTGGCGGACCCGCCACAGGCAATTGCGTCCGCCGCGTTGGAGCGTCTGCGAGGCGCGAGACAGTACAGAAGAGGTACGGCGAGCGCCGAGCGAGGACACGACAAAGCCCTCGGGACGCGCAGCAAGCTTACCGTCAGTGGTGCGCGCCGGGGCCGTGCACGTGTCCATGCTCGAGCTCGTCCGGAGTCGCCGCGCGCACGTCGAGGACTGTGCAATCGAAGCGCAACCGCTGACCGGCCAGCGGGTGATTGCCATCGACGACGACCCGCCCGTCGGCGATGTCGGTCACGGTGAACACGCGGACCTCTTCGTCGTCCTCGCCGGAAGTGTCTTCGTACTGCATGCCGACCTGGACGTCCGCGGGGAATCGATCCTGTGCTTCGACACGGACGAGCTCGGCATCGTATTCGCCGAACGCGTCCTCGGGCTCGAGGGCCACCGAGCAGGTGTCGCCCGTCCGCTTTTCCGTCAGCGCATCCTCGATCCTCGGAAAAATGCCGTGATGACCGCCGTGCAGGTAAGTAATGGGCTCGCGCGTTTCCTCGATGAGCTCGCCGGCCGCGGAGTAGAGCTTGTAGGTAAGCGTGACGACGGTGTCGTCGGCAATTTGCACGGGGCATCCCCGATCGGTGTTGGCGCTGCGCTCGCGAAAGGCGTGGCGACGAGCGCGGCTCATTGTACCGCGGCAAGCCGGGCGGCTGGCACGCCGGTTTCGCGCAACACCGACACCGTCCGGCCGCCGCTATAATCGCCCGATGGACCCCGCGCTCCTGGGCGACGCCGCGCCGGCGCGCTTTCTGCAGCGCTATTGGCAAAAGCGGCCGCTGTTGATCCGGCAGGCGATCGCGGGATTCCAGGGTCTCCTGTCGACGCGCGAGCTGTTCGCGCTCGCGGCCCGCGACGACGTCGAGTCGCGGCTCGTGTGGCGCGAACGCAGTCGCTGGGGGCTCGCGCAGGGCCCCTTCCGCCGCGCCGATTTTCGGGCGATGCCGAAGCGCAATTGGACGCTGCTCGTCCAGGGCCTCAACCTGCATCTCGTCGCGGCCGATGCGCTGCTGCAGCGCTTCGCGTTCATTCCTTACGCGCGCCTCGACGACGTGATGGTGAGCTACGCCGCGCCCGGAGGCGGCGTCGGCCCGCATTTCGATTCCTACGACGTGTTCCTGCTCCAGGGCGAAGGCCGCCGCCGCTGGCGCATCGGCCGCCAGCGCGACCTCGCGCTCAAGCCGGGGCTGCCGCTCAAGATCCTCGCGCGCTTCCGCCCCGAGCACGAATGGCTGCTCGGCCCCGGCGACATGCTGTATTTGCCGCCGGCGGTTGCCCACGACGGCATTGCGCTCGACGCCTGCAGCACCTACTCGATTGGTTTCCGCGCGCCGTCCGCGCAGGAGGTCGCGACCGCGTTCCTCGACTGGTTGCGCGATCGCATCGCACTCGACGGCCGCTACGGCGATCGGGGTCGGCGGCCGGCACGCTCGCCCGCGTGCATCGAACGAGCGTTGCGAGCCTACGCGGTGGCGACGTTGCGCCGCCTGACCTGGGACGAGCGCGCGGTCGCACGCTTTCTCGGCTCGTATCTCACCGAGCCCAAACCCGGCGTCGTCTTCTCCCCGCCGGGCAGTGGCTCCGACCCCGGCCGCTTCATTCGCCGCGCCGCGCGTCGCGGCCTGCGCTTGGACAGCCGCACCCGGTTGCTCTACGATGAGCGCAGCCTGTTCATCAATGGCGATGCGCTCGCCTGGCCCGCGCATGGCCGCGCGACGCTGAAGCGGCTCGCCGACGCAAGGCGGCTCGCCGCCGGCGAGGTCGACGACCGCGCATCGTCTTTGCTTTATCGCTGGTACCGCGATGGCTTCCTCCACTTCGCCTGACCCGCCGCCCGCCCTTCCGAGCGCGCCGCCCGAGCCGCGCCTGGTCGAACTGGCGACACTTGCACAGCAATGCACGGCCATCGACCAGCTCGTGGCGCTGGCGCAGCATCGCATCCGGGTATTCGATCAGGATCTGTCGCAGACCGGATGGAACCAGCCGTCTCGCGTCGATCGGCTCGCGGCATTCCTGCGCGGGACGCGCGGACGGCGCCTCGACATCATCGTGCATGACACGACTTATCTCGAAACCGCGTGTCCGCGCATGCTGAAGCTGCTGCAGGCGTACAGCTACGCGATGACGATCTACCGCACGGGAGCGGAGGCGAGGCACGCGACCGACCCGCTGCTCATCGTCGACGACCGCCACTATCTGCACCGCTTCCATTTGGAGCAGCCGCGCGCCGCGATGGGCATCGAGCAGCCGGAGCAGACACGCCCGCTGGCGAGCCGCTTCGACGAGATCTGGGCGACCGGCGAACCGGGGATCAACGCGACGGTCCTGGGACTCTAGGAAAGCTGGCGATGCGCGAGCAGGAAACCTGCTTAAACGCTCATACTTTGTAGTACACTGTCCAAGTCGGACCGAGCGGTAACGTACGTTTTCCTCTTATGCCATTTGCCGATCGTGCTCGCGATGCGTCAACCGGGCGGGGAGTCCGGTTTTCTCAACCCATCACTTCATAATCGAGTAAGGGAACGATGATGAACAAGTCAGTATTCATTGCTGCGGCGCTCGCGCTGGCGGTTGTCGGCTGCGGCGACAACAAGCAGGCGCAGGATGCCAAGGCGGCGGCAGACAAGGCCGCTCAGGCGGCTAAAGATTCTGCCGATAAGGCGGCAGCTGCTGCCAAGGATGCCGGCACCGCCGCAGTTCAGGCGGGCACGGCGGCGGTCGATGCAACCAAGTCGGCGGGCGCTGCAGCGGTCGATGCGACCAAGTCCGCCAGCGACGCGATGAAGCCCACGCCGGCCCCGGGACCGGCACCAGCGACGCCGCCCTCGGAAGCGCCGAAAAAGTAAGGTTTTTGTCAGCCGAAGAAAAGGCTGGCCCGTTTGACAGACCCGCACCGAGCCGCTCGAGCCGCGCCTGGTCGCTTTCCCGACGCTCGCAGAGCAACGAGCGGCTCGCACGGGCGCGGCGTCGGAGCCCGGTTCGATCGGAATGTGTCGCACCGTTGTGTTAAAATTTGCTCATCGGTGGCGCCCGTTGGCGCGGTTAATCGCGAGCGCGCAGCCGATTTCTCACGCAGCGTTCCGGCCCAACTCGTTAAGGGGATCACCATGAACAAATTCGTTTTTGTCGCAGCCGCGGCAATTCTGCTCGCCGCCTGCGACAACAAGCCTACACCCGTAGTCGTAACGCCTCCGCCAACTCCGTCGCCGCCAGTCGTTGTCACACCGGCGCCCGATGCCAGCGCGGATGCTGCCAAGGCCGCGGCGGATAAGGCTGCCGACGCGGCCAAGGATGCGTCCAGTTCTGCCAAGAGTTCGGCCATGGACGCCAAGGACTCGGCGAACAAGGCGACCGACGCCGCCAAGGACGCGAAGAAATAACTGTCAGGCAATCCCACGAAAAAGCCGGCCTGCGGGCCGGCTTTTTTTTGGCTCGGGCGGAAGCGCTCAGTTGCCAATTGAGCACAAACGATGCAGCCGGCCCGCGCAGCAGCTGTACGCAAGCCTGCTAGAGGGGAGCGCCGATGCGCTGGGCGACCTCTCTGTATTTCTCGATCACGTTGCCGAGATC
>VBCS01000351.1 GCA_005888955.1 Betaproteobacteria bacterium | reverse complement strand
CCTGCAGGCGGCGCGTGTCATGAACGACGACATGGCCGCCGCGCGCACCGCTCATCCCGGCCGGATTCGCTGGCTCGCGTCGCTGCCGTGGCAATACCCCGAGCGCGCGCTGGCTGAGCTCGAGCGCGCGCTCGCCGCCGGCGCGTCGGGCGTGATGGTGCTGGCGAACGTCGACGGGAAGTCGCTCACGGATCCCGCATTCGAGCCGATCTGGCAAGCGATCGACGCCAGGTCATTGCCGGTGCTCGTGCATCCGACGGCGCCACCCGGCGTCGCCGAGATGGACATGGTTCGCTTCCAGCTGACCGCGTCGCTCGGCTTCACCTTCGACACCTCGCTCGCCATCGCGCGCATGATCTACGACGGTTTCTTCGACCGCTATCGCGGGCTCCGAATCATCGCGGCGCACGGCGGCGGCGCGCTGCCGTACCTTGTCTCGCGCATGGATCAGTGCTATGACAACATCCCTGCGTGCCGCGAGAAAATCTCCGTCCGCCCTTCGGAGTACCTGCCGCAGATCTACGCCGACGCGGTTGTGTTCTCGCCCGACGTGCTCGAGCTGTGCGTGAAGACCTTCGGCGCCGACAACGTCGTGTACGGCTCGGATTATCCGCATACCATCGGCGACATGCCGGGTTGCCTCAAGCGCGTCAACGCGCTATCGGATGCGGCGCGCGACAAGGTGCGCGGCGGCAATGCGTTGCGGATCTTCGGCTTGTAGGGCCGAATTCATTCGGCCGGCCGTGCTGCAACTAACGTGAACGTGCGAATGAATTCGGACTTACAAATCAGTCGCGCAACTCACGCCCCGTCAACTTGATGAATAAATCTTCGAGATTCGCCGGCCGATGCAAATAGCGCACGCCAGGGGCGTGCCCGAGGTCGGCGAGCAGCGGTGCCGCATCGCGTGCGTAGCAGAACGCGGTTTCGCCGGCGAGCTCCAGGCGGTCGGCGAGCTGTCGGCCGCGTGTCGTCGCCCAGGTTCGCGCTTCGTCGCCATACACCTCGATGACCTCGGGCTCGACGTGCGTGGCGATCAACGCCCGCGGCGAATCGCTCGCGATCATCCGGCCGTGGTCGATGACGGCGAGCCGCGTGCATAGCCGCTCGGCCTCGTCCATGAAGTGCGTCGTCAGGAGAATCGTCTTGCCCTGCGAAAGAAGCTGCCTCAGCCCGTCCCAGATCAGGTGCCGCGCCTGCGGGTCGAGGCCGGTCGTCGGCTCGTCGAGGATCAGAAGCTCCGGATCGTTGACCAGCGCACGCGCAAGGGTCAGACGACGCTTCATCCCGCCGGACAGGGTCCGGATGTTGGCATCGCCCTTGGTGGCGAGGCCCGCGAACTCGAGCAGCCGGGGGATGCGCTCGTTGATCAGTGCATCGGGCATGCGGAAATAGCGACCGTAGATGATCAGGTTTTCGGCCACGGTGAAGTCCGGGTCGATGTTGTCCATCTGCGGCACGACGCCGACACGAACACGCGCCTCACGGGCCGCCTTGGGCACCGGCTCACCGACCAGCGTGATCGTGCCGGCGTTGGAGTCGATCAGGCCGAGGCAGCAGCGAAGCGTCGTCGTCTTGCCTGCGCCGTTCGGCCCTAGCAGTCCGAAGCACTCACCGCGGCGGATCGCGAAGTCGAGCCCGCGCACGACCTCGTGGTTGCCGTAGGACTTGCGCAGGCCCGATACCGAAAGCACCGGCACGTCATTCACGTTCATCGCTGCCACATTCCGATGATGACGCGCTGCAGCTGTGGCAGCCGGCCATGGAAGAAGTGGCCGCAATCAGGAAACACGACGATCGGCAGATGTTGCGGACGTGCCCACGCGAGAACGTCGGCGAGCGCGACGACGTCGTCGTCTTCGCCATGGATCACGATGGTGTCGGTAGGAACGGCATCGACGGCGAAGCGCTTCACCGCCGGCCCGACCAGCACCATCCGCTGGGGTGTTACGATGTGGGCGACCCGGGCTTGTACAAAGCACCCGAAAGAAAAGCCGGCGAGCACGGGGGGTGTCGCCGCCAATGCGGGAAACTCGCTTCGCGCGAACGCCAGCGCCGCCAGCGCATCGTCGGTTTCACCGACGCCGTCATCGAACTCCCCTTCGCTCTTGCCCGCGCCGCGGAAGTTGAACCTCACGCCGACGTAGCCAAGCGCCACGAACGTCTTCGCGAGTGTCTGCGCCACCTTGTTGTCGAGCGTCCCGCCCTGAAGCGGGTGGGGGTGCGCTACCAGCCCGATCAAATTTTGAGCCTCTCGACGATTCGGCCGTGTACGACGTGCGAATCGATGATTTCTTCGACGTCATGCTTGTCGACGTAGGTGTACCGGGCTGCATCGGGGTAGACGACGAGTATTGGCCCTTCGTTGCAACGATCGAGACAGCCGGCCTTGTTGATGCGCACCTTGCCCTTGTCGTCCATACGTAAGCTCTTGCTGCGCTGCTTGGCGTAGGCCTGCATTTCGAGCGCGCCGTGATCGTTGCAGCACGCCTCCAGCGGCTCGCGCTGGTTGCAGCAGAAAAAAACGTGGCGCTTGTAATAACCCATTGCGAGACAGCGCGGTGAGGTGATGCCGCGTTAACCGGCGCTTCAGCACCGAGTTCAACGCGGCAAGTTATTGCGTCACGCTGTGCGTGACGCAATAACAAAAGATTATACGCGATCGCCTGCGTCGCTCTGGCCCGCGCGCTGTCCCCAGCCCGGTTGTCCCGCGAGCCACAGCAGATACGCGCTCACGAGCACGGGCCAAATCACGAGCACTGCGTGCGTCAGGCCGTTGAAGTTGAGCAGCTGGCCGTACGGCCAGTCGAAAAGCGCGAGCGGCGCGCGCGCCTGCCACATGTCCGGCGCGAGCAACGGAGCGACGAGCGAGGACAAGAGCGCTATCGCGCACAGGGTCGTACGCACGGGTCGGGGCAGCCAGATCGCGAGCATGAGCACCAGTGCGCCTGCGGCAACGCCGACCGACACACCCGGCTTGAGCCAAGATTCCCAGGCCGCAGACTTGAGCAGCACTGCGGCGGCGATTCCCTTCAGCGCGAGCGCGATGCCGATCAGCAGGAGCACCGCGACGCCGAGATCGCGGCGATGCCGCAGAAGCAGCGCGAGAAAGAGGCCGACGCCGATGACGTTGAACGCGCTTTGCGCCGCCTGCAGCAGCGTTCCCGCCAGATCGGGCGTCAATTCGAGAGAAGGATCGAAGGTCGCCGCGAACAGCGGGATCCCTGGATTGACCTGCGACAGCAGCCAGACGCCGAGCAACGCCAGGCCGAGGTCGCCGCTCCTGCCGCCGAGGAAGACACGGTAGCGCCATTGCGCAATGCGGCTGCGCAATCCGGGCGCGCGATCGAACGCGAACGCGGCGATCCCGCCTGCCGCCGCTCCGAAGCTGTTACAGATGAAGTCGACGGTGCTCGCGTCGCGCGTGGGCAGGAACATCTGGGTCGATTCCATCGCGAAGGACAGCAGGGCACCGCCGCCGATCGCTGTCGCCAGTCGCACAGCGGCCGAGCGGCGCGTGCCGACGAGCGCGAGCAGGAAGCCGAACGGCGCATAGGCAAGCATGTTGATTGCAATGTCGAAGCGGGTGATCCGCGACGGCCACGGCTCGAAAAGGAAGAAAGGCGCGTCGGGCAGCGGTGCCATCCAGCCCGAGAACGGTTCCAGGCTGGCATAGACGATCATCAGCCCGTACAGAGCGGCCAGATATTGTGGCAACCGTGTGGGCACGCGCTGGGCGGGGGCCGCGGAGGAGGACATGGCGGGTTACAGCAGTTTGCGCACGACCGTCAGATCCTTGTGTTCGCTGAGAACGCCGAAACCCGCGTCGAGGAAGATCGGCAGCGGGCCGTGGTAGTGATCGGCGGCGAGCTCGCTGTCGCCGGCCTTGAACGGAAAGGCGTCGACGAGCTTGAAGCCGCGCACGGCGAAGGATTCGAGCGCTCCGCGCAGCAACGCGCGCGCGATGCCGCGCCGGCGCTGCGTGGGAGCAATGACGAAACACACGATCGCAGCCGCTTCGAAGGGCGCGCAAGGCAAAGGCGTCGGAGAGATGCCGAGGCGCGCAAAGCAGTGCGGCAGCTTGTGGCGTGGTTGCGCATTCACCCAGCCGACGACCTCGCCGCCGTCATAGGCGAGAAAGCCTTCCATTTCGCCGACTTCGATGCGCGCCCGCATGGCGGTGCGATTTTGCGGCGCCGAGAGCGAGGCCCAGCGGATCGACTTCGGCACCTGGTAGTAGTGGCAATAGCACTTCGCCCATTGCGGATTGTCGGCGAAGGCAATGCTGCGCTCGTGGTCGAAAAACCGCAGGAAGTCGCCGGCCTGCTCGGGCCGCAGGGGCGTGACGACGATTCCGGACGTCAGGCTCATCGGGTAGGGCTGCGACGCAGCGGCTTTTCGAAAACCTGCAGCTCGGCCACAATGCCCGGCTGCGGCGGCTTCATTTCTCCGGTTTCGCGATAGCCAAGCTTGCGCCAGAAAGCGAGCGCCGCCGTGTTCGAGACGGCAACGCCGAGTCGCAAGCGCTCGATCTCCGGCCACGCGCCGATTACCTGCTCGATCAATGCCGCAAACGCCGATCCCAGCCCGCGGTGCTGCCACGGCTCGGCGAGCAACAACAGACCGAGGACGGCTTTTTCGCGCACGGGATAGCCGCGGATCACGTCCGCACAGCCGATCATCGACTCGCCCGCATACAGTCCCCAGACGAATTTGTCGCTGTAGGTCTTGTCCGGCGGCAGCGCAGTGAACGTACTCTGCGCCTCGGCATCGCCCGGAGGCAGGCCGGTAACGGTCAGAAAGTACGCCGGCGCCGCTTCGAGCACGCCCTGCAGCGCCGCCATCTCAGCGCGCTGTCCCGTCAGAAGCTGGAGCGCTAGCGCCCCGCTTTGATTTCGGTCCACATGCGGTTCCGCAGGCGCCGCTGCGCCGCAGTGAGCTCCTTCAATTGCTCGAGCTTGGCGGCGACCGCCTTGTCCGGGAAGATCGCCGGATTCTTGAGGATCTCGGGCTTGATGTACTTGACTGCGTCGAGGTTCGGATTGCCGGAGCCAATAAGATTCGTCAGCTCGGCCGAGTTCTTGCCCTCGAGCATGAAGTTCATGAACTTGTGCGCGAGATCCGGACGCGGCGCATCCTTGTGGATCACCATATTGTCGACCGCGAGCACCGCGCCCTCCTTGGGCATCCCCTGCAGGATGCGAAACGACCGCTTGGCGGCCTGCGCGTCGAGGTTGGCCTGGAAGATGTCATTGGAGTAACCGTGCACCAGCCAGATGTTGCCGACGGTCAGCTCCTTGATGTACGACGAGGCATTGAACGCCGCCCAGTACGGCTTGCCTTTCTTGATCGCGTCGGCGGCTTCCTTCCAATGCTTCTCATCGACGTCGTTGGCCGAGTAGCCGAGGTACTTGAGCGCCGCCGCAAACAGCTCGCTCGAGCTATCGAGCACGGTGACCCGCCCTTTCACCTTCTGCAGATACTTCGGGTCGAAGATCACCGCCCAGGTGTCGGTGGGAAGACCCAGCTCCTTCATCTTCTGCTCGTTGTAACCGATGATCGTCGTCGACATCGCATACGGCACCGAATACTTGTTGCCGGGGTCAAACGGCGTGTCCAGGTAGCGTGGATCGATGTTCTTCAGGTTCGGCAGCTGCGACTTGTCGATGGCTTTCAGCTGCTTGCCCTTGATCAGCGCTTCCACCGCATTCGACGTCGGCACCAGCATGTCGTAACCCTTGGCGCCAGCGGCAAGCTTGGCGAGGAGCTCCTCGTTGTCTGAGTAGTAGGTCTGCACGACTTCGCATTTGCAAGAATCCTCGAAGCGCTTGATCGTCTCCGGCGCGATGTAGTTGTTCCAGTTGTAGAGATGGAACTCATCCTTGGCGAGCGCCGGCATCGCCAGGAGCAGCGACGCCAGTAAGGGGAGAAGCTTCTTCATGGGGACGGCTCCTAGTCGGAACGCAGCAGGCTCGGCGATACCTTGGAGGCAATGATGATAAGCGCGAGCGTCAACAGCATCAACAAGCTGGACACCGCGTTGACCTCGGGAGTCACGGCGATCTTGATCATCGAGTAGATCTGCAAAGGCAGCGTCACCGTGCCTGCACCGGCGGTGAAGAAGGTGATCACGAAATCGTCGATCGACAGCGTGAACGCCATCAGCGCGCCGGCGATCACGCCCGGCATGATCAATGGCAACGTGATGTAACGAAACGCGTTCCATGGCGAAGCTCCGCAATCGCGCGCCGCTTCAGTCAGCGTTTCGTCCATTCCGGTGAGCCGCGCCCGGACGACGATCGCCACGAAACCGATGCAGAACGTGATGTGCGCGAGCGCCACCGAGATGAGCCCGAGCGTGAAGTTGAGCATGACGAAAAAGATGAGGAGGCTCACGCCCATCAGGATTTCCGGGATCGCAATCGGCGCGAGCACCAGAATCTGCAGGAGGCGCGCCTTGTAGCGGTACAGGGCGACGCCCGCCATCGTGCCGAGCACCGTGGACACCGCGCTCGCGGTCAACGCAATGAGAAGCGAGTTGCCGGCGGCGGCGAGCATGTCCTGGTTGTGGAACAGCTTGTCGTACCAGTCGAGCGTGAATCCCACCCACTCGGCGTTCAGCCGCGAGTTGTTGAACGAATAGACGATGACGATGAAGAGCGGGACGTACAGGAACGCGTATCCTGCTGCCGCCGCGACCCAGAGTCCGGCCGAACGCTTACGCACGGGCGGCTTTCACCGAGGATGGCGTGCCGAGATTGCCGCGCGCGACGCATGCGGCGAGGCCAGCGAGGAAAAGCGCGGCGATGGTGAGCACGATCGAGAGCACGCTGCCAAACGGCCAGTCGCGGGTCTCCAGGAACTGCTGCTTGATAACGTTGCCGATCAGGCTGTCTTCCGGGCCGCCCAGGATGTCGGGGATGGCGAAAATGCCGAGCGCGGGAATGAACACCAGCGCCGCGCCGGCGTACACGCCCGGGAGCGAAAGCGGAAAGGTGATGCGCCAGAAGCGTTGCCAGGCATTGGCGCCGAGGTCCTGCGCCGCATCGAGCAGCGCCTGATCGTGCTTCTCCAGATTCGCATAAAGGGGTAGCACCATGAACGGCAGGTGCACGTAGACCAGGCAGACCAGCACGGCGAACGAACTGAAGAGCAGCGGCACCGGCTCGTGCCCGAACCAAGCCAGCACGCCGTTCACGGTTCTCGCCAGTGCAGCGTTGGGGCCGAAAATGATCATCCACGCGTACACGCGGATCAGGAAATTGCTCCAGAACGGCAGAATAACCAGCAATAGCAGCAGGTCCCGATAGCGTCTGCCGGATTTGGCGATCAGCGCGGCGAGCGGGTACGCGAGCGCGAGGCAGAACAGCGTCGTAGCGAGCGCGTACCACACCGACTTCGCGAAGATCTGGGCGTAGATCGACTCGCTGAAAAAGCGTACGTAGCTGTCGAGGTTGAGATCGAGCCTTCCCTCCTCGAAGAGCGGCGCCAGGCCGCCGAATTCGCCCGGGGTGCGGAACGACGCCAGCACCATGATGAGCGACGGGATCGCGAAGAACAGCAGCAGATACGCGAGCGGCGGCCCGGTGACCAGCCACTTGCCGACGCGCGGTCGCGTTGCCGCCGAGATTGACTTCGGTTTCATGGTCACTCTTCGATGAAGTGGCCTGCTTCGACCGACCAGCTCATTTCGACCGCGTCGCCGACCTCGAAAAACTTGGCGCGGCCGCTCTGCGAATTGGCGAGCAGCGCTTCCACGCGCATGCCGCCGGGCGTAGCGACCCGGTACACGGTGACATCGCCCATGTAGAGCAGGTCCGCGACGGTTCCGCGATAATGGTTGTCGGGCGTGTCGGCGGGCGCCGTGGCCTCGATCCTGATCTTCTCCGGCCGCAGCGCGATTGTGGCGGGACGGCCGGGCGCGAGCTTCGAGTCGGTGGCGACCCGTACGGGGCCGAGCGCGGGCACGTCGACCGTGACCAAACCGTTGCCGCTCGCCGCGACCGGGCCGGAGAATAGATTGCACTGGCCGATGAAGTCGGCGACAAAGCGCGTGCGCGGAAAACCATAGATCTTCGACGGCGCGTCGAGTTGCTCGACGCGGCCCTTGTTCATCACCGCGATGCGATGCGAGAGCGCCAGCGCCTCGGTCTGATCGTGTGTCACGTAGACGAACGTGATGCCGACCTCCTTCTGCAGATTGATGAGCTCGATTTGCATTTCCTCGCGCAGCTTCGCATCGAGCGCGGCCAGCGGCTCGTCGAGCAGCAGCACCGCCGGATGCGTGACCAACGCGCGGCCGAGCGCGACGCGCTGCTTCTGACCCCCGGAGAGTTCATGCGGATAGCGTTTGCCGAACCCCTGCAGGCGCACGTCTTCCAGCGCCGCGGCGATCTTGGCGCCGATCTCCGCGGCGGGAGTCTTCGCCATCTGCAGCGGGAACGCGACATTGCCTTCGACGGTCATATGCGGGAACAGCGCGTAGCTCTGGAACACCATGCGCATCGGCCGACGCTCAGGCGGCCGGCCGGCGAGGTCCTCGCCGTTCAGCAACACGCGGCCGCCATCGGGGAGGTCGAAGCCGGCGATCATGCGCAACAGCGTCGTCTTGCCGCAGCCCGAGGGGCCGAGCAGGGTGAAAAACTCGCCGGCTTCGATGCCGATGCTGACGTT
The DNA here is from genome assembly GCA_005888955.1 of Betaproteobacteria bacterium. Taxonomy (GTDB): domain Bacteria; phylum Pseudomonadota; class Gammaproteobacteria; order Burkholderiales; family Casimicrobiaceae; genus PALSA-1003. The sequence continues at coordinate 1,269 of VBCS01000351.1, read as the reverse complement.
GTCGACTGCGGTGAAATCGCCGAAGCGGCGGGTGACGTTCTGGATTTCGAGCAGCGCCATCGCGTTCCGACTCGTCGGCCTCGCGCAATCGGCGGATTGTAGCAAAATGAGAGGGCTTATCCATGGACACTGGCGGGCCAAGCTGCGCTCCCGCCTCGATTGGCGACGGTGAGTCTTTGCGCGCCCAGCGGCGCTGAACAGGAGGAACCGATGGTGAACCGACGAAGTCTCGCGATCGCGCTCGCAGCACTGCTGTGCTTCGTCGCCGGCAGTGCACGCGCCGATACCACTACCTCGCTTGCACCAGCCTCGGGTGACGGTACGTTCGTTCAAGTCTACGGTGCCAGGATCCATTACGTCGAAGCCGGCAGCGGGCCGGTCGTGATCCTGTTGCACGGGCTCGCTGACGACGTCGGCGTATGGAAGGCGACGCTCGAGGCATTGTCGCGTCGATACCGCGTGATCGCGCTGGATCAGATCGGCTTCGGCAAGTCCGACAAGCCGCTGCTGAGCTATCGCGTCGAAACCTTCGTCGATTTCCTGGACGGCTTCGTTCTTGCACTCAAAATCGACCGCGCATCGTTCGTTGGTAATTCCCTGGGCGGATGGGTCGCGGCGGCGTACGCGCTGGCTTACCCGGAGAGAGTCGACCGCCTGGCGCTCGTCGATTCGGCCGGCTACGCAGCGCTTCGTCGAAGCCTCGGCCCGGACATGTTCAACGCGCTGCATCTGCGCAGCCGGGCGGATTTTCGGCGCCTGGCGCCGCTTACTTTCTACGATCGGCGCTTTTACCAGGATGACCCAGGAGATTCGTTGCTTGCGGAAAGAGTGAAGATCGGCGACGGCTATACAATCGACCGGTTTCTCGATTCGATGGCTCGTGGGGAGGACGTGCTCGATCACCGCTTGCGGCGCCTGCGGCGGCCGACCTTGATCGTCTGGGGCCGCGACGACGGACTGATTCCCCTGTCGTTCGGTCGGCGCTTCCAGCGCGATATAGCCGGCTCGAAGCTGGTGGTCATCGACAAGTGCGGCCACATGCCCCAAGTCGAGTGCGCGCAAGACCTCGATGGGGCACTGCTTCGCTTCCTGGACGGCGGCGATGTGGTGCGCTGATCGCGAGCGAGGACACGGTGCATCACGAGGGGTGCGGCTGGCTGTGTGCCGAGCAGCGTCTCTGGTCGTGGCAGCAATGTTGGTCACGGGCGTCGATGCAGAGGAGTCGCGCACGTATCAGCTCGATCCGTTTGCGCAGGCGACGGACGGCTA
>VBCS01000349.1 GCA_005888955.1 Betaproteobacteria bacterium | reverse complement strand
CGGTCTCCGCGGCGATCCATTCGAGATAAGCGGGCAAGCCACAGCTGATGGGGACAGCCACAATCTCGGGAAGTTCGTAGGGGTGACGCCGGCGGATCGTCTCCTCGACAAGCGGATAGAGCGCCGCACGCGTTTTAATGGACAGCGGAATCTCGCGAGCCGTTTCGATTTGACCGCGCCAGTGATACAGTGATTGCACGGTCGCGCCAATTTGAATGCACGCGGCCAGACGAGCGGCCAGCAGTTCGCGCGCCAGTGCTTCCGCTTGAGCTTGTTCAGGGAGCGTAGTTAGCACCAAAACCGATGACCCAGTCGCAAACCTATCGGGCAACTGAGCCGCCAGCTGAGTTGCCGACTGAGCGGTGACTCGACCCGCAAACGGATGCGCCGGCGCCAAGGAACCTCCATGCGTTTTGTCGTATCGTTGATTGTACTCATTTTCCCGATTCTCGACGTGCTGGCGACCATGCGCTTTGCGCGCTGGACCGGCATTCCGACGCTCGCATGGCTGGTTGCATCTGCGGTCGCGGGCGCGCTCTTGCTGCGCAACGAAAGGCTCAGCTTCCGCGCCAAGACGCTCGCGGCGTTGCGCGGCGATCAACCGCTCATGCGCGGCTTGCTCGATAGTTGCCGCAGGATACTGGCTGCGCTGCTGCTGATACTTCCGGGCGTCGTGTCCGACGTGATTGCACTGCTCTTGCTGCTGTTGCCTATCAATCTCGGCGCGCCGCTCGCAACGCAGCCGGCAGGCGTCAGCCGAAGCTTCGGTCGCGATTCACTGGAAGGCGATTTTCACCGCGTGGACTAGGCGGCCGGGAAACGCGGCATTCAGGGCCCGAACAGCGTCGGCTGCGCTTTCCCCGCCCGCCAATAGGCCCAGAGCATCAGGCCGACGCCGATGACGATCATTGGCAGCGACAGCCACTGTCCCATCGAAAGCCCAAGCGCGAGCACGCCGAGGAAGTTGTCCGGCTCGCGCGCGTATTCGACAAGAAAACGCAAACTGCCGTAACCGATCAGGAACAATCCCGAAACCGCGCCGACGGGTCGCCGCCTTCGCGCGTAAAACCAGAGCAGCACGAACAGAACGATTCCCTCGAGCCCGAACTCGTAGAGCTGCGACGGGTGCCGCGGTACCGCATCGACCTGGGGGAATACCATCGCCCATGGGACACTGGCCGGCCGGCCCCAGAGCTCGCCGTTGATGAAATTACCAAGCCGTCCAGCGGCAAGGCCCAGCGGGCACAGTGGCGCGACGAAATCGGTGACCTCGAGCCAGCGCTTGTGCCGCCGGCGCGCAAACAGCACGAGCGCGATCAGCACGCCGAGAAACCCGCCGTGAAAGCTCATTCCGCCTTGCCAGAGCGCGAACACCTCGAGCGGATGCGCGAGGTAGTAAAGCGGTTTGTAGAACAGAACGTAGCCGAGCCGGCCGCCGAGAATGACGCCAAAGACGCCGAAGAAAAGCATATCGTCGACGTCGCGCGGATGCCAACCGGTAAGCAGGTTTTGCCGTGCCCGAATCTTGCCCAGCACGACGAACAGCACGAAGCCGGCGAGGTACATCAGCCCGTACCAGCGGACGGCCAGCGGCCCGACGTGAAAGGCAACCGGATCGAACTGCGGGTGGACCAGCATCAATGACCGACGCGAGCATGCCGCGCCGCCGGCTTTGTTAGAATCCGGCGATTATACGAGAGAGGATTCTCCGATGCCGAACAACCGCCGTAGCCGGATCATCACGCAGGGCGTTGCCCGCTCTCCAAACCGCGCGATGCTGCGAGCGGTCGGCTTCGGCGACGGAGATTTCGACAAACCGATCGTCGGCGTCGCGAACGGGCACAGCACGATGAATCCCTGCAATGCCGGCATTCAGCCGCTCGTCGATCGCGCAATGAGCGCACTCAAGGAAGCGGGCGCGATGCCGCAGGTGTTTGGGTTTCCGACCGTGACTGACGGCATCGGCATGGGTACCGAAGGCATGAAGTACTCTCTGGTGTCGCGCGAAGTGATTGCCGACGCGATCGAAGTCGCGGTCAGCGGTCAGTGCATGGACGGCGTCGTCTGCGTCGGCGGCTGCGACAAGAACATGCCCGGCGCGATGATGGCGATGGCGCGCATCAACGTGCCCGGCATCTTCGTCTACGCCGGTACGATCAAACCGGGTTACTGGAAGGGCGAGAAGCTCACCATCGTCAGCCCGTTCGAGGCCGTCGGAGCGTACAGCGCCGGCAAGATGGCCAAGGAAGATTTCGAGGGCATCGAGAAGAACGCCTGTCCTACCGTCGGCGCCTGCGGCGGTCAGTACACGGCCAATACGATGTCGTCGTCGTTCGAGGCGCTGGGCATGAGTCTGCTGGGAAGCTCGCAGATGGCCTCACCGGATCCCGAAAAGGCCGATTCGGCCGCCGCGTCCGCGCGCGCTCTGGTCAACGCCGTCAAGACCGACTTGAAGCCGCGCGATATCATCACGCGCAACGCGATCGAAAACGCCATCGCGCTGGTGATGGCGACCGGCGGCTCGACCAACGCGGTGCTGCACTATCTCGCGATCGCCGCTGCTGCCGGCGTCGAGTGGACGATCGACGATTTCGAACGCGTGCGCAAGCGCGTGCCGGTGTTGTGCGAGCTCAAGCCTTCGGGGCGTTTCGTCGCCACGGATTTCCACGCCGCGGGCGGCGTGCCTCAGGTGCTGCGCATCCTGCTCGATCACGGCGTGTTGCACGGAGAGTGCATGACGATCACGGGGCGCTCGCTGGCCGACGAGCTCGCCGGCATTCCCGCCGAACCGCGCGCCGACCAGGAAGTGATCCGCCCGTGGTCGAAGCCGATGTACGCGCAGGGTCACCTCGCGATCCTGAAAGGCAATCTGGCACCGGAAGGCTGCGTGGCCAAGATCACCGGGCTCAAAAATCCCACGATCACGGGACCCGCGCGGGTGTTCGACTCCGAGCCGGCGTGCCTCGAGGCGATCATGGCCAAGAAGATCAAGCCGGGCGACGTGATCGTCATCCGCTATGAAGGGCCCAAAGGGGGTCCCGGCATGCAGGAAATGCTCGCTCCGACCTCGGCGTTGATCGGGCAGGGGTTGGGCGAGTCGGTGGGTCTCGTCACCGATGGGCGTTTCTCCGGTGGCACCTGGGGCATGGTCGTCGGTCACGTGGCTCCCGAGGCGTACGTCGGCGGAAACATCGCTCTGATC
>VBCS01000348.1 GCA_005888955.1 Betaproteobacteria bacterium | reverse complement strand
TTACCGCAGCCGGATCGACACCGGAGAAAATTCTCGCGTACGCCGCCGTGTGCGATTTCGCCAGCGCGATGCGCACCGGAAGCGCCGCGAGCTGCGCCCGCTCGCGAAGCTCCGGGTCGCGTGTCTCGAGCGTGTCGAAATGCTCAGTCACGTCAAGTCCGCGGAAAAGTCACTGTGGATCGATCGTGAGAAAAGCGTCGCGAGCAGGCCCGGACGCGAGGCGTCCGGCAGCGAGGCCCGAGATAGTACAGAAGAAGTACAGCGAGGGCCGAGCGCTCATTGGCCACTGAGCACAACGAAGCAGGCGGGCCGCGCAGCAGCTTTTCACCGATCGATCAGGCCAGCCAGCGTTTTCGGCGGCGATAATGCTTCACGTCGCGAAACGATTTGCGTCCCGCCGTCGAGAGACCGAGATAAAACTCCTTGACGTCCTCGTTCTGCGCCAGGTCGGCCGCCGCTCCGTCCATCACAACGCGGCCGTTCTCGAGGATGTATCCATAATCGGCGAAGCGCAGCGCGACGTTCGTGTTCTGCTCCGCGAGAAGGAAGCTCACTTTCTCCTTCTGGTTCAGGTCGCGAACGATCTCGAATATCTCCTCGACGATTTGCGGCGCGAGTCCCATCGACGGCTCGTCGAGCAGGATCATCGACGGTTGCGCCATCAGCGCGCGCCCCACCGCGGTCATCTGCTGTTCGCCGCCGGAGGTATAGCCCGCAAGGCTCGTCCGCCGCTGTTTCAAGCGTGGAAAATAGCCGTACACCTTCTCGAGATCGGCCCTGATTTCGGCTCGCGACGCGCTACGCGTGAATGCGCCGGTTAGCAGATTTTCGTCGACCGTCAGGTGCGGAAAGCAATGCCGGCCTTCCATCACCTGACAAATGCCCAGTTTGACCAGCTCGTTCGGCGTCAACCGGTCGACGCGCCGGCCCTTGAACTCGATCGTCCCCTTGGTGACGTCGCCCCGTTCGGCGCGCAGCAGATTGGAGATTGCTTTGAGCGTCGTAGTCTTGCCCGCACCGTTGGCTCCGAGCAGCGCGGCGATCCTGCCCTGCGGCACTTCGAGCGATACGCCCTTGAGCACGAGGATGACGTGGTCGTAGATGACCTCGATGTTGTTGACCGACAGATACGACTTGGCCACGCCAGGCGCTGCGGTCGTCGCGGTGTCTGTCGCTGCGGTCATGGCTGGGAATCGTGGTTACGTGCGGGCCAAACCCATCTTTCCCTCTCTCCAGCGGAGGGGAGAGGGAAGAGAGTGTCGAAAGCTCGTCGCTCAGGCTTCCTTGCCGCAGTCGCGCGGAGTGATGCCCTTTTCCTTGGCGTACGCAGCCGCGGATTGCTCGACCATCGACCGCACCAGCTCGCGATCGGGCTGGATCCAGTCGGTGATCACCTTCCACTGCTTGCCGTCCCATTGCTGGAACTTGACCGCTCCGCCGCCCTCGTGATCGGCGCACGTCACCTTGATCGCTTGCATGAACCCGGTCGCGCCGAGCTCTTTCAGGCGTGCCTCGCTGATCTGCAGGTTCTCGATGCCCCAGCGCATCTGCTCGCCGGTCAGCGGCTTCTTGCCGTATTTCTCCTGTGCCTTGCGGATCGCCTCGACGGTGACGATACCGTGCACCACGCCGCGGTTGTAATAGATGCTGCCGATACGCGTCTGATCTTCCATCTCCCCCTTGCCCTTGGCGTAGACATACTTCTTGATTTCCTGGATCACCGGAAAGTTTGCGCCCGCGACGTTGAAGCCGGCCGCGATGTAGCCTTTCGCCGCGTCTCCCGCGGGAATCGTGTCTTCCTCGGCGCCTGACCACCACACGCCGATGATGTGATCGCGCGGGAACCCGACCTTCGCTGCCGATTTCAGCGCCACCGGATTCATCACGCCCCAGCCACGCAGGATCACCCAGTCAGGCTTGATCTGCCGGATCTGCAGCCATTGCGCGCCCTGCTCGTTGCCGGGGTGCGCCACCGGGATGTGCGTGACTTCGAAGCCGTACTTCTTCGCCTGTGCATCCAGAATCGGGATCGTTTCCTTGCCGTAGGCCGAATCGTGATAGATGTTCACGATCTTCTTGCCCTTGAGCTTGTCCATCCCGCCTTCCTTCATGCCGATGAACTTTATCTTGGCGGTGTTCTGCGACCAGTAGTTGGTGATCAGCGGAAACACATACGGAAATACGCGCCCATCGCTCGCGTCGGTCCGACCGTATCCCAGCGAAATCATCGGGATCTTGTCGGCGGCGACCTTATCGATCAACGAGTAGGTGATCCCCGTCGACAGCGGATGGATCACCGTCGCGCCGGTCGGGCCTTTCTTCTTCTCGCGCTCGTAGCACTCGACGCCGCGAGCATTGTTGTACTCGGTTTCGCACTTTTCATAGGTCAGCTTGACCCCACCGACGCCGCCGTCACGGGCATTGAGCATGTTGATGTAGTCGATGAAGCCGCCGAATATGCCGGAGCCGCCCGGGGCGTACGGGCCGACCCAATACCCGTTCATCGGAATGAACTGCTCGTTCTGCGCAGAAGCCGCGGTCGCAATACCGGCCAGCGCCAAGCCCAACAGGGCCGCCTTGACTGCCTTCATAGCCATACCTCCTAGGAAACATCCTCTCACGAAGCGAAGCGCATCAAGCATTTGCCACAACCGCTCGGTTGTCAATAATGGACCTAATCTCTGGTCAACACCGTCATCCTCGCGACAATTCCGGGTCTATTGCACTGCATCATCAGTGCGGAAACGGCCATAACCGGAGTTTTTCCTTGGCGATCTGCCACATCCGCGCGAGGCCGTGCGGCTCGACGATCAGGAAGAAAATGATCAGGCTACCGAAGACGATCAGCTCCAGGTTCGACATTAGTCCCGGCGGTAGCGTCAGGCCCAACGTCAGCTCGAGCGGGTGCGCGATCGTGTTCAGGAATATCGGCAGCAGCACGATAAAGGCGGCACCCAGGAACGACCCCAGGATGCTGCCCGCGCCGCCGATGATCACCATGAACAACACTCGGAACGACAGATCGAGATTGAAGCCCTCCGGCTCGACGGTACCTAGATAGGCAAACGCGTACAGCGCGCCGGCGATGCCGCAATAGAACGAGCTGATCGCGAACGCGAGCAGCTTCGTGTATAGGATCCTGATGCCGATCACTTCGGCGGCCACGTCCATGTCGCGCACCGCCATCCAGGCACGGCCGATCGAGCTTCGCGTCATGTTCTTCGCCGCGAGCGCGAGCAGCGCGACGATCGACAGCACCAGCATGTACTTCGCCACCGGCGAGTCGAACGAATAGCCCAGGATCGTCATCTTCTGCGCGTTGATGACGCCCGACGTGCTGTGGTTGGAGAACCAGCCGAACTTGGTCAGTGCCCAGACGACGAAGAATTGCGCCGCCAGCGTCGCCACCGCCAGGTAGAAGCCCTTGATGCGCAGGCTGGGCAATCCGAACACGATCCCCACCAGCGCCGCGCACACGCCGGCCAGCACGAACGCGACCAGCAGCGGAATGCCCGGGACGCGGAGCATGAAGTTGTACGCTGCAAACGCACCGACGGCCATGAAGGCTGCGGTTCCGAGCGAGAGCTGCCCCGCGTACCCGGTCAGGAGATTCAAGCCAAGCGTCGCCAGCGCGAATATCAGCAGCGGCACCACCAGGAACGCGACGACGAGCAGGATCGCGACCGCGATCCGGTCCTGCCGGATCGGAAAGATCTGCTGGTCTTCGGCGTATGAGGCCTTGAACTGGCCGGCTTCTCGATAAAGCATCAGGAACCTTCGTCTTCGGCCGCCATGCTTCGTTGCTCCTCGCTCGCGATCCTCACGTACTGTCGTGTACGCTCCGGTCGCGACTCATTTGGCAACTGAGGGGGCGCCTCGCCTGACGGCCGAATACTCGGTTCCGACGGCTGATGGTCTGGCGCATCCCGATTCATGATCTACACCCGGTCGATGCGCTTCTCACCGAACAAGCCTTCGGGGCGGAAGAGCAGGAATATGAGCGCGAGCACGTACGGGAACCATCCCTCGACGCCGCCGCCGACATAAGGCCCGAAGTAGA
>VBCS01000350.1 GCA_005888955.1 Betaproteobacteria bacterium | reverse complement strand
GATTCAGCAGCCTTTTGCAGCAGCTTCACCCTGGCGAAGGCGCTGCAGTTTGCGCTCGACGAAAATGCCCAGGTAATCAACTTGAGCCTCGGCGGGCCACGCGACCGGCTGCTCGAGCGGCTGCTCGATACTGCCTTGTCGCGCGGTATCACCATTGTCGGTGCCGCCGACCCGGAGGTCGGCAACGGCGGGTTTCCTGCTTCGCACCGCGGAGTGCTTGCGGTCGCTGGAGATGACGGGCACGATGTAGTCGGAGATATTTTGCTGGCCCCAGGGCGATACATTCCAACGACGATCACGGGTCAAAAGTGGGGCTTCGTTACCGGTTCGTCGTTTGCTGCCGCGCATGTAACCGGTCTCGTGGCATTGCTGCGTGAGCTCGCTCCCGACTTGCGGCCCCAGCAAGTGCGAGACGCGCTGGCACCCCGGTCACTGCGGGGCACGGTGGACAGTCGCCGCGTTATCGTCGATGCCTGCGAAGCTGTTAGAAGGACCGCCGGAACCTGCGCCTGTGAGTGCACCGTGGTGCGCGATTTTCATTCGTCGTCGGCTCCTTGACAGCCTGAGGTCGCGCGCCACCCTTGCTCTTTGGTTTCTATTACTTTCCGCCGACGTCTTCGCCCAGTTCTCGGGCAGCGCGAGCCTGCTCTCGGATTACCGGTTTCGCGGCGTTTCCCTGAGCCATAACAGGCCGGCCGCGCAACTTGCCGTCGCGTATGACGATGCATCGGGATGGTACGGCGGCGCATTCGCGTCTACCGTCCAGCTCTTCTATCCAACCCGAGAGCTGCAGCTGGTCTCTTTCGTCGGCTACGCCAGACGCATGCCGTCCGGCTTAAGCTGGGAAGCGGGCGCCGACTATTCCGCCGTCACGGGTCCACTGAGCTACAGTTATCCGGAAGTGTATGTGGGCATCGCCTCCGAGAATGTCAGCGCGAGGCTGTATTACGCGCCGCGTTACTTTGGACAGGAGTCGGGTGTGATCTACGGCGAAATCAATGCGTCGCAGCCGCTGCTCGATCGGGTTCGTCTCCTCGCGCACGGCGGCGTGTTGCGAAACAATGGCGAAGGTGCCTATGGGGTGCGACCCGACCGCCACGTATTCGATGCCAGCGTTGGCGTAGCTGTCGACTTCGATCAGTTCAACCTTCAGCTGAGCTGGGTGGGAATCAGCTCGGAGAACACCTTGTATCCGGCTACTGGGTTGAGACGGAAAAACGGCGCGGTGCTGATCCTGTCGCGATCGTTCTAGCCCGCGCGTACTCGCACGTCCGGTGCTGGTGGCGGGATCGCGGCTACTTGTGCGTGTCGGCCCGCGCAGCCTTGAGATCGGAAACGGTAACGACGAGCTCGAGACGGCTGCGGTAACTCGCCGGCAATCCATGCTCGCGCGCACCGGCAATGACCAGTGCTTTGTACCAGTGGTAAGGGCGAAGCGATGGGTCTTTGTCGGTCGCGTAGTACATGACGGCAGCGACGGACCCGGCCTCGGTCAATACGTGCACCGTCTTTTCCATGTAGCCCGCGCCGAATCCCTCGGCCTTGTCGAGCGCCGGTTTTTCTTCCGGATCGAGC
>VBCS01000051.1 GCA_005888955.1 Betaproteobacteria bacterium | reverse complement strand
GAAGTCGTCACGTGTCTGGTCCTCTATTTGTCGCTATTGAGGTTCGCATGACCGGCTGACGGCAGGCGAAACTTTTTCGTCATTCCCGCAGAAGCGGGAATCCAGAGTCGTGCGACAAAAGACACTGGATCTCCGCCTTCGTGGGGACGACGGCTTAGCGAACGCTGTCCGTCACTTTGTTTCGAAAATCTCACTAGAATCCCGCCATGGCGAAAAGCGACCTGACCGAATACTCCGCCAAGCGGAGCTTTACGGCCACGCCGGAGCCGGCGCCGGCAGTGGCCGCGACCGGAAGCGGGCCGCTGTTGTTCGTCGTCCAGCAGCATTCGGCCCGGCGGATGCACTACGACTTTCGGCTCGAATGCGACGGGGTGCTCAAGTCCTGGGCGGTGCCGAAAGGCCCTTCCGTCGATCCTAACGAAAAGCGGCTTGCCGTGCAGGTGGAGGATCATCCCTACGACTATGCCTCGTTCGAAGGCGTGATTCCACCCGGGCAATACGGCGCGGGCGAAGTAATCGTCTGGGACTGCGGCGTCTATTCGCCCGACGAAGGCGGCGCGACCTGGTTCCACGACCGCCGGCAGGCGGAGCGCGAAATCAGGGAAGGGCTTGAGAAAGGCAAGCTCAGTTTCCTGCTGCGCGGCGAGAAACTGAAGGGGTCCTTCGCCTTGGTGCGCACCAAGGAAGCGAAGCAGTGGCTGCTGATCAAGCACAAGGACCGATTCGCGGCACCCACCGACGTGATTGCGCAGAACCGGTCGGTCCTCTCCGGCGTGGCGTACCTTCGGGGGAGCTCGAAACGATGCCCTCGAAGCTCGAGCCGATGCATGCCGAATCGGGCGACGCGCCCTTCAATCGAGCGGACTGGATGTGGGAGCCCAAGCTCGACGGCTATCGGGTGCTCGCCTTCATCGAAGGGCAAGGCGTGAAGCTGCGCTCGCGGCGAGGGCTCGAACTGTCCGGCACGTTTCCCGGTCTCTGCGCGGAGCTCGGCAAGCAAGCGGCAGGTAGCATGGTTCTCGATGGAGAGATCGTGGCATTCGACGCGGGCGGCAAGCCGTCCTTCGCTGCGCTCCAGGAACGCGCCCAGTTGAAGGCGGAGCGCGACATTGCTGCGGCCGATCGGATTGCGCCCGTGGCCTTCGTCGCCTTCGATCTGCTGCATTTCGCGGGGATCAATCTGCGCAAGGCGCCGTACCGGGATCGGCGGCGCTATCTCGCCCAGTGCCTCCTGCCATCGTCGCTCGTGCAGCTCGTGCACGCGGCCGAAGATGGAATCGCACTGCACGCTGCGGCGCTCGCCAGTGGCTTCGAGGGCGTGGTGGGCAAACGCAGGGACAGCCGCTACGAAGCCGGCCGGCGCTCTCCGTCGTGGCTGAAAGTGAAACCCACGCGCAGTGCCGATTTCGTCGTCGGCGGCTACACGAAAGGGAAAGGGTCACGCACGCCGCTTGGCGCGATCCTGGTCGGCTACTGGGACAAGGGAAAGCTCCGCTACGCCTCGCACGTAGGCTCCGGGTTCGACGAGAGCACGCTCAAGCAGGTGAAGGCGAGGCTCGATCCGCTGCAAAGAAGTGACTGCCCATTCGTGGAGAAGCCGGAGCTCAATGCACCGACGACCTGGGTCGAGCCCGACGTCGTCGCCGAAGTCTGTTTCCAAAGCTGGACCGACGACGATCACTTGCGCGCGCCGGTTTTCCTGCGGCTGCGCGATGACCTCGATCCGAAGGCGGTGCGGCGCTCCGAACGCGGCCGGGCGTCACCCGCGGCCTCATTTGCCAACTTGGCCGCCGGCCCGGTCGGCGAAGTCGTGGCGCAGCTGGAAAACACCAAGACTACGCTCACGCTTGCGGTGGGGGCGCACCAGATCCGCCTGACGCACCTCGATCGCGTCTATTGGCCCGCGGATCCGGCGCTCAAGCAGCCCGCGCTCACCAAGCGCGATCTGCTGCGCTACTTCGCGCAGGTGTCTCCCTTCATCCTGCCGCACCTTGCCGATCGCCCGCTCACCATGATCCGCATGCCCGACGGCATCCGCGGGCAGCGTTTCTTCCAGAAGCACTGGGAGCAGGAGCGCCCCGGTTTCGTCGAGACCATCACCGTGTTCTCGAGCCACAAGGAAGAGAGTCACGAGTACCTCCTGTGCAACAACCTTCCGACGCTGCTGTGGCTCGCGCAGTCGGGGACGCTCGAGTTCCACGTCTGGCACTCGCGCGCGAAGACCGGGCCCGATGCGCGCTCGAAGAGCGTCGACTACGCCGCTTCGCTCGAGTCGCTGGAGGGCTCGGTGCTCAACTATCCCGATTACGTGGTGTTCGACATCGATCCCTACATCTATTCCGGGAAGGAAGCGGCCGGCGCAGAGCCCGAGCTCAACACGGTGGCGTTCGAGAAGGGCAAGGAGGTGGCATTCTGGTTACGCGAGCTGCTGCAGAGCATGTCGCTCGAGCCTATTGTCAAGACCTCGGGCAAGACCGGCCTGCACGTGTTCGTTCCAATCAAACGAACGATCGATTTCGACGCCGCGCGCCATGTGTCGGAGTTGGTGGGTCGGCATTTGATGCGGCTGCACCCGAAGGACATCACCCTGGAGTGGAGCGTACCCAAGCGGACAGGCAAGATCTTCATGGATTACAACATGAACGTCCGCGGCAAGACGCTGAACGTCGCGT
>VBCS01000347.1 GCA_005888955.1 Betaproteobacteria bacterium | reverse complement strand
GCCGTGCACGAAGAGCAGCGGCGGTCCGGCGGTGGCTCGCTCGGGCAGCCGCGAACGGACTTCGAGATTCGGCTCGGGTGGCAGCATTTCCGTTAAAATAACGGACGTCACGTTTGGCGCGCCGCTCGAGCGCGAGCTGGCGCGCTTGGAAAGCGCGCCATTCTACATGACTCGAAGGTTCCTTCGCGGTGTCGCCGTCGCTGCGGCCGGCATTCCCGCCGCCGTTTACGACGCCGAGTGTCGCCGCTGTCCGCGGCTCGCGGCGTTTCTGGATGCGGTGCGCGCCGAGCATCCACACTATCACTGCCGGCCGGTTCCTTCCTTTGGCGCGGCCGATGCACGGCTCGTCATCGTCGGGCTTGCCCCGGGAATGCACGGCGCGAATGCTACCGGGCGCCCCTTCACCGGCGATTACGCGGGCATCCTCCTCTACGCCACGCTGTTCAAGTTCGGCTTCGCCACGCGTCCCAATGCGCGCAGCGCCGACGACGGGCTGCGATTGAGCAACGCGCGCATCACCAACGCGGTCAAGTGCCTGCCACCCGGAAACAAGCCGCAGCCGGCGGAGATTCGGCAGTGCAACGCGTATCTGACGGCCGAGCTGTCCACGCTTCCCGCGGGCGCGGCCGTCCTCGCGCTCGGCCGCATCGCGCATGACGCCGCCCTGCGCGCGTTCGGGCTCCGCTCGAGCGGATACGCGTTCGGCCACGGCGCTGAGCACGCCATCGAGCGCGGCGTGCGGCTGTTCGACAGCTATCACTGCAGCCGCTACAACACCAATACCGGGCGCCTGACGACGGCGATGTTCGAGCAGGTGTTTGTTGCGATCACGCGGCATCTCGCCAGGGAACGAACCGCGACGGGCGTTGCCTGAGTGCGCATGTCAGCGACGAATTCCGAATCCGCAGCGCCGCAGGCTTTCGATGCGCGCGAGCTGATCGCCTCACTGCCGAACCGGTCGGGTGTCTACCGCATGCTCAATGCCGCGGGCGAGACGCTCTACGTGGGCAAGGCGCGCGATTTGAGGAAGCGCGTTGCGAGCTACTTCCAGAAGACCGAACACGCACCGCGCACCGCGCTCATGGTGGCGCAGGTCGCGCGGGTCGATACGACGGTGACCCGCTCGGAAGGCGAAGCGCTGCTGCTCGAGAACAATCTCATCAAGGCGCACCAGCCGCGCTACAACGTCGTCTTCCGCGACGACAAGAGCTACCCCTACCTTTGCCTCACCGGCGAACGCTTCCCGCAACTGCGCTTCCATCGCGGCAAGCTGGACAAGCCGCATACGTACTTCGGGCCGTTTCCGAGCGCAGGCGCCGTGCGCGAGGGCATCGCCTTGCTGCAGAAGGTGTTCCAACTGCGCACCTGCGAGCCCAGCGTGTTCGTCAACCGCTCGCGCCCCTGCATGCTCTACCAGATCCAGCGTTGCACCGGCCCGTGCGTCGGCCTGATCGCCGAGGGGGAGTACCAGGAGGACGTGAAGAATGCGACCCTGTTCCTGCAGGGCAAGACGACCGAAGTGCTCGAGCATCTGCAGCGGCAGATGGACGAGGCGGCAGCGGCGTTTGCATTCGAGCGCGCGGCGAAGATCCGCGACAAGATCACCCGGCTGCAAAAGCTGCAGTCGCGCCAGTTCGTCGAGAGCGCGACCGCCGGCGACATCGACGTCGTCGCCGCGGCGGCGGAGCAGGGCCTGACCGCGGTCAACCTGGTGATGATCCGCGGCGGTCGCCACGTCGGCGACCGGACGTTCTTTCCGCAGCATGCGGAAAGCGCGTCACTGGTCGAGATCGTCTGCGCATTCCTGATGCAGCACTATCTCGAAAGGCCCGCACCGCCGACGATCATCGCCGAGGGCATCGACGACCCAGTCCTTGCCGACGTGCTGTCGGCGCAGTCGGGACACAAGGTGCAGCTCGTCGCTCACCCCGGCGGCGAGCGGCGCGTATGGATCACGATGGCGATCCAGAACGCAGAGCTCGCGATCCGGCAGAAGCTCGCGCAGAAGGCTACGCAGGACGAGCGGCTCGCCGCGCTGCAGGAAGCGTTGGGTCTGTCGCCGTCGGTGCAGCGGATCGAGTGCTTCGACGTGAGTCACACCATGGGCGAAGCGGCCGTGGCAAGCTGCGTGATCTTCGATCGCCTCGCCATGCAGCGCGGGGAATACCGGCGCTTCAACGTCAAGCCGCCGACAGGCGGCGACGACTATGCGGCGCTCCGCGAAGCTCTGACGCGCCGCGTCGCGCGCATTGTGGCCGGCGAGTATCCGGCGCCCGACCTGCTGGTGATCGACGGCGGCAAGGGTCAGGTCGGCGTCGCTGCCGACGTGCTGGCTGAGCAGGGAATGCACAGCGCGCTGCTCATTGGCATCGCCAAGGGCCCCGAGCGCAAGCCCGGCCTCGAGGAGATCATCTTTCCCGACCGCGACCAAGCGCTCACGCTGCCTGCGGACCATCCCGGGCTGCACCTGCTGCAGCAGATTCGCGACGAGGCGCACCGCTTCGCCATCCAGGGCCATCGCGCCCGGCGCGGCAAGGCGCGCACGACTTCGTCGCTGCAGGAGATCGGCGGCATCGGGTCCAAGCGCCGCCATGCGCTGCTTGCGCATTTCGGCGGCTTGAAGGGCGTACAGGCGGCAAGCGTCGACGATCTTGCG
>VBCS01000345.1 GCA_005888955.1 Betaproteobacteria bacterium | reverse complement strand
CGACCGCGATCGCGAGTGCATGCGGCGCGCACTCGATCTCGCCGCGCGCGGATTGTTCACGGCGACCCCGAATCCGCGCGTGGGCTGCGTCCTCGTCCGCGATGGACGCGTGATCGGCGAGGGTTGGCACGAGCGCGCCGGCGAAGCTCACGCCGAGATTCGAGCGCTCGCGGATGCGAAAGCGCGCGGCGAAGCGACACCCGGCGCGACGCTCTACGTGACCCTGGAGCCGTGCAACCATTACGGGCGCACGCCGCCGTGCACCGACGGCTTGCTCGCCGCCGGGATAGGCCGCGTGGTGGCCGCCATGCGCGATCCGAACGCGATTGCATCCCGGGGCGGGGAGCGGCTTGCCGCGGCGGGCATCGCCGTCGAATACGGTCTTTGCGAGGACGATGCGCACGAGCTCAACGCGGGATGGATCAAGCGCATCACCGCGGGCCGCCCCTGGCTTCGCGTGAAAATGGCGGCGAGCCTGGATGGCAAGACGGCTCTCGACAACGGCGCGAGTCAATGGATCACGGGGCCAGCCGCGCGTGCGGACGGGCACCGCTGGCGGGCTCGCTCGTGCGCGATCCTGACCGGCATCGGCACGGTGCTGCAGGACGATCCGCGATTGACGTTGAGAGAAGTCGAGACCTCGCGGCAACCGCTGAAGGTCATCGTCGATCGCCACGGTCAACTGCCCGCACGTGCGCGTGTCCTCGACGGCGGAGAGGTAATCCTCGTTTCCGCCGCTACGCCGCAGCTCGCGTGGCCGGAGAACGTTGAGCACGTGCACCTTCCGGGACCCGATGGCCGGGTCGACCTCGCCGCGATGCTAGGCCTTCTCGCCGAGCGTGGCGTCAACGAGCTGCACGTGGAGGCCGGTGCCAAGCTCAACGGCGCATTGCTGGCCGCGG
This sequence comes from Betaproteobacteria bacterium, assembly GCA_005888955.1. GTDB lineage: Bacteria > Pseudomonadota > Gammaproteobacteria > Burkholderiales > Casimicrobiaceae > PALSA-1003. The sequence continues at coordinate 6,340 of VBCS01000345.1, read as the reverse complement.
GGCTGGTCGACGAGCTGCTGCTCTATCTCGCGCCCTGCCTTCTCGGCGACCCGGCGCGCGGCATGTTCGCGCTGCCGTCGCCGCTTTCGTTGCTCGCGCAACGCGTGCAATTGCGCATACGCGAAGTTGCCCGTATCGGCGACGACTGGCGCGTGCTGGCGCGTGTGTCGCAGGAGAAAGCGTAGTGTTCACCGGCATCGTGCAGGCCGTCGGCCGCATCGCCAGCGCGACGCCTCACGGCGATGGCCTGCGCATCGCCGTCGAGGCGGCTGCGCTGGGCGTCGACGGCGTCAAGGCGGGCGACAGCATCGCGGTGGCAGGGTGCTGCCTGACCGTCGTCGCCGTCGAGCGCGACCGGCTCTGTTTCGACGTGTCGGCCGAGACGCTCTCGTGCACGACGGGCCTGGATCGCACCGGCAGGGTGAATCTGGAGCCGGCGTTGCGGCTGTCGGATCGATTGGGAGGGCATCTCGTCAGCGGCCACGTCGACGGCATCGGCAGCGTGATTCGGGCCGAGGTCGTCGGGGCCGCCGACGGAAGCCGGGTGCTCGAGATCGAGGCGCCCGTGGCGCTGCTGCGCTTCATCGCGCCCAAAGGGTCGGTCGCCGTCGACGGCGTCAGCCTGACCGTCAACACCGTGGCGCAGCGGCACTTTGCGGTGAATCTGATCCCGCATACACTGACGGCAACGACACTGCGTGAACTGACACGCGGTGCGCGAGTCAATCTCGAAGTCGACCTAGTGGCGCGTTACGTCGCGCGCTTGCACGAAGCCGTGTAAGCGTGCCGCGCGTGCCCCGGGCCTCGAGACGAGGAGCACCCCATGGACCTGACCACGCTCGAACGGCTGCCGCTCTGGATCGGCGGCAAGCCGACGCCCTCGCGCACGACGCGCTACGGCGAAGTGACCAATCCGGCCACCGGCGAGTTCCTGCGCCACGTGCCCTTCGCGATCGCCGAGGACGTGGACACGGCGGTCGCCGCAGCGACCGAGGCGTGGGCCTCGTGGCGCGCGGCTCCGGCACTGCGCCGCGCGCGAACCCTGATGCGCTTCCGCGAGCTCATGGAGGCGCACAAGAAGGACCTCGCGCGGCTCCTCTCGGAGGAGCACGGCAAGACCCGGGTCGATGCCGAAGGCTCGATCACCCGTGGCATCGAGGTCGTCGAATTTGCCACGGGAATCCCGCATCTCATCAAGGGCGAATTCAGCGACAGCGTCGGCAGCGACGTCGACAGCTTTTCGCTGCGACAGCCGGTCGGGGTCTGCGCCGGGATCACCCCTTTCAACTTCCCGGCGATGGTGCCGATGTGGATGTTTCCGATCGCGCTCGCCTGCGGCAACACATTCATCCTGAAGCCCTCGGAGCGCGATCCGACGCTGAGCCTGCGCATGGCGGAGCTGCTCAAGGAAGCGGGCGTGCCCGACGGCGTGTTCAACGTCATCCACGGCGACAAGGAAGCCGTCGACGCGATCCTCAAGCATCCGGGCATCAGGGCCGTCTCGTTCGTCGGCTCGACGCCCATCGCGAAGTACATCTACGAGACGGGCACCGCGCACGGTAAGCGGGTGCAGGCGCTGGGCGGCGCCAAGAACCACGCCGTTGTCCTGCCCGACGCAAACCTGGCCTTCGCCGCCGAAGCGCTGATCGGCGCGGCGTATGGTTCGGCCGGCGAGCGCTGCATGGCGGTGTCGGTGGTCGTCGCGGTCGGCGAAGCGGCTGATCCGCTGCGCGATCTCCTGGCCGAGCGTGCGCGCCGTATCGCAGTGGGTCCCGGTGACCGTCCGGAATCCGAAATGGGGCCGGTGATAACCTGTGCCGCGCGCGACCGCATCGTCGGCCTGATCGATCGCGGCGTCGCCGAGGGCGCTTCTTCGTCGGACCGACGCTCTTCGACCGCACGACGCCGGAAATGGCGATCTACCGCGAAGAGATCTTCGGCCCCGTGTTGGTGATCGTGCGCAGCGAATCTCTGGAAGAGGCCATTGCGCTGATCAATGCGAACCGGTACGCCAACGGCGCTGCGCTCTTCACCCGCTCGGGCTATGCCGCACGCCACTTCCAGCAGCACGTCGAGGTCGGCATGGTCGGCATCAACGTGCCGATCCCGGTCCCGATGGCGTTCTATTCCTTCGGCGGCTGGCGCAACTCACTATTCGGGGACTTGCACGTCCACGGCATGGATGGCGTGCGCTTCTATACGCGCGGCAAGGCGGTGACCACGCGCTGGCCCGACGACGGCAGCGCGGCGCCGGGATTTCATCTGCCGACGTTGGGCTAAGGAACCTCTGCACAAGTCCCGCACAGTCGCGATGGAGGCTTTTCGGGATGGGATGCAAGGCGCGAGGCGCAGCGAATAGCTCGGCTTATTCGCAAGTCGAGCAACGCCGCAGACCGCCCGAAAAGCCCCATCCCATGCGGGTTGCGGCGAAATCGGGCGCTCGCTTTGTCGCGCTCCTCGGCATCGTAGTCCAAGCTACGACCTTCGTCGCGCTTCGCGCGATCATCCCGATTTCGCTCGCAACGCGATCCGCGTGGGGCTTATGCAGAGGTTCCCTAACGCACAATCGACGCACTCGCGGGACCCGCACGCCTGGGCGCGGGCGCGCTGGGGCGCTCGAGCGTGAAGACGAACTCGAGTATCGCCCAGTAAGGCACAGTCGTCGTGTCGATCTCCGCCGGCGTGAACTGGGCATCCTTGAGCGCGTCCTGCACGACCGGGCCGAACAGGGGATCGTCCGGGACCAGCTGCGAATCCACGATCCGGCCGTTCGCATCCACGGTGAGCAGCGCCGCAATGCGCCTTTCGGCGCCGGCCGCCATCGCGGCCGCTGGATACATGACGATCGGCGATCCGAGGAGAAGCGGTGTCTTCGACACGCGCTGCGGAAAGCGCTGCGCGAGCCGGGCGACGTAATCCGGGCCGAGCCGGGCAGGATCGTCGATCAAGCCCACTGCAACGCTGACATCGGGGCTGCTCGGGCCACTCCTGATCGGCCCGCCGCCGGGTATCGGCGCGGTCTGCGGCGGCGGCCGCTGGATCGCTGACTCGATCGGGTTCGCGCCCGGCGGCAGGAGCAGGCCCGGGTCGATCGCCGGCTCAGGCTCGGTTTGCTCCGCCGGCGCGGGTTCGCTCTTCGGCCCGGCGAGCACTGCCTGCAGCGCGGTGAAGCTTCCCGTGCCGCCCTGCGCGTAGCTGTAGACCGTCGGCAGCAGGCCGCGAAGCGAAGCGATGGTGATGGCGTGAACCAAAAGCGACACGCCGATGGCGATCGACAATCGGCGCTCGCGCGCGCGTCGAGTCGCACCGTCGTCCAGAGCGATAGCGACTGCCACGGCGATCAAGCCCTCGGGTCCGGTTGCATCGAACAAACGGCCCCTCCGCTTGGGCGGAGAGGCCGTTGCCGCATATCAGGGGCGTTACTTGCGCCTATTGTCCCAGCAGTCGCCACGACATCCGGCGCGCCGCGAGAACCGCCGGCAGTTCGATGCGCTTGAAGATGGGGGGCGCGCCCGTTGCCGGGGTGATCGCGATGCGGATGTCCAGCGAGGACGCCGATTGCGGTCCGGTCGAATCGCTGAAAATCGCGATGTCGAGACCGACCGCGCCCTGCACCTCGGAAATGCCGACGACAGGGTTACCGCCCGCGTCGGTGAGCAGCGAATCGCCGAGCGCAAACTCCCGCACGTAAAGCGTGGCCGGCAAGCCGGTCAGGCAGGGGTTGTCCTGCGGCGAGGTGCCGACATACGCAACGACCCCCAGCGCCGCTTGCACTCCAGTGATCATCCGCTCGCCCGCCGGCAGGTCGTCGTACCAGCCCTTGGCGGGCTTCGCCGACAGGCCGTTGAGCTTGTCCGTCAGGGCGACGAAGTCCGTCCGCGGCTGCAGCGCGGCGACGATCGGGTTCGGCACGGTCGTCGTGCCGTCGCGGATCGCGTAGAACGTCTGTTGCTGATTCGCGATGGACGTATTGGTGATGTCGGTCTCGTCGAGCAAGCGGCCGGTTCCGATGAACACCCAGCGATCCACGCCATTGGCGATATCGACCTCGATCTGCGGCGGCGTGGTCACCGGCTGCGGATTGCCGCCCGGATCGGTGAAATACGCCAGCTTGTCCACGGTCCAGTTGGCCGGATTCGCATCCGAGACATCGAAGCGCCAGAAGTTGCCGTACAGGTCGCCGCCGTAGATCTGTTCGATGAGCTGGTTGTGGAAGTCCTTGGTGTAGCCCGCGATGTGCGCGAGACCCGAGGGGCTCGTCGACGTACCGAAGCCGGTGGTCATCTTCTTCTTCAATGCGCCGGTCTTGGCATCGACGAAATAAATCGTGCCCATGCCGCTGGGGTTGTCGTAGCCCGCGGCGACGACCATGAGCCAGGCGCCGCCGAAAGCGCGCGTCTTGGCGAGCATCGGCCGGCCGAAGCTGTATCCCATGTCGGCGTCGGTGAACGTCCACAGATACTGCGTGGCCGCGGCCGTCTCATCGATGATGCTCGCCGGCGCCGTGACGTCGAGCGCGTAGTACGACTTGCCGCCCTTGCCGAGACCGCCGACCAGCAGCGAGTGCCAGTCGGAGCTGCCGCCGCCGAAGTTAGCGTCGTAGATCCGTGGCGTCGAGTCGACGTAGTAGTGATGGCGGAACGGCGGTAGCGCACCGTCCTGATACGCGAGCGCGCCCAGGCCGGTACTGTCGGGACGGTACAGGTCATGCGGAATGTACGCCCAGGCCTCGTTGCCGGTGGCGTCGTCGAACGCATGCAGCATGCCGTCGTTGGCGCCGGCGTATATGCGCTTCGCACGACCGCTCATGCTCGTGACAAAGCCCGAATAGCCGGGATCATTGCCATCAAGGTAAGGAAAGTTCGGCGGCCCGACGTAAACGGCTTGCGAGTCGACGATGTCGCCCAAGAAGTTCTCGCCGAAGGATCCGGTCGCCCGGACCCGGAACTGCCCGAGCGCCACGCCCTCGTTCGTCGGGTTGCCGCGCAGGTACTCGAGCACCGCCTGGCCGACCGCCGGCAGTCCCGGCGCCAGCGAGTCCTGCTGCGCCCCCGAGAGGTTCGCCCAGAGGAACGGCACGCCAGTGCCGGAATCGTTGGTAGTGAAGATCTTCCGCTTCGTGAACCACGGCGTGTCATCCGGCGGAGGAAGGATGGTCAACTGATTGTGAAGCTGTTGCGCCGCCTCCCAGATGGGCACTGGATTCGCGACCCCGGTTACCGGGTCGATGTCGATCTTGGACAGCGTACCGGCCCATCCGGGCTGGAACGTCACCTGATAGACCGCGTGGTTGGAAAGCGAGATCGAGCTGCTTGCGAAACCTACACCAGCACGCGCCCCGGCCTGGTTGGTGATGTCCTGCAGGATCTGTCCCATGCCGAGCTTGAGCTCGTCGGCCGACTGCGCGTTAACGAAGCGCCCGCGGCCGTTGGTCGCCGCGTGCCAGAGGTCGTCGACGCCCGAGTTGTCCGGCTTGTTGACCGTTGGGTACGGCTGCGGCCATTGCAGCGTCCCCGCGGCGATGGTTGGCAATCGGCAGCTTGCCCTGCGTGCCCAGCGACATCGCCGCGAAGTTCAAGTGCTGCCAGGTCGCCGGATCCTTGGTCGTCCCCGGCACGTTATCGGTCGCATTTGCGCCGGTCGTGCGCAGGTCGGTGACCCAGTATTTCATCGCGTAGTCGGACGCAGCGTTCGACGCCGAAGCACTTGGATCCTCGCGGAACGGATGCGGCCACGGCTGCCCCGCCGTGAGGCCGGTTACGGTCTCCGGCAGCGTCGGCACCGTATCGTCCTGATCGGCGGCGGGGGAAGTCGGCAAGCCGGGCTGATTGGTGAAGCCGTCGGTGAAGAGCATATGCCAGTTCTTCTGACACGACAGGATGATCGGGTCGGTTGCTCCCGCAAACGCTGTTTTTTGCGTCGCGTCGAAATCGGCGACGTTGACGAAGGTCGCCGGATCGGATTGGGCTGTCGACGTCGTCAGTCCGTTGGAAAGCGTATGGAATCCGACGCGATACTGGTCATCGAGGTTGGTGAACGTGAGCGAAGTCACCGTCTTCACCGCCTGGATGCGCGTGCGGTAGTACGCGAACCAGTTGGCGTAGTTGGTCATCTCCTCGTCGAAATTGCGCGTGACCGTCTTCGTCTGGCCGAGGGAATTGATCCAGGTGTGGGTATACATCGCCGTCAAGCGCTTTGCGATGTCGAGATCGACGCGCTGGAACGCGGACGTGGTGTAGTTGTTGACATAGCTCGCCGCTCCGAACTGGTAGAAGCGCGGATAGACGTGCGTCGAGTCCTTGCCCGGCTGGCAGGTGCCGCCGGCATCGGTGCCGTAGCC
>VBCS01000050.1 GCA_005888955.1 Betaproteobacteria bacterium | reverse complement strand
GGGTTTCATCGGCTTCAACGATCCCTACGGCGAGAACTGGTACAAGATCTTCGGCACGCTCGCGGAAAAGGCGGGCATTCGCATCATCGCCAGCGAGCGCTACGCGCGGGCCGATCAGAGCGTCATGGGGCAGGCACTGAAGCTGATCGCGGCGAAACCGGACGCGATTTTGATCGCCGCCGTCGGCGGTCCCGCGGTGTTGCCGCAGGCGACGCTGTTCGATCAGGTATACAAAGGGCGTATTTATCAAACGCACGCAGTAGCGACCGACGATTTCATTAAGCTGGGCAAGGAGAAGGTCGAAGGGACGGTGCTTGCTGCGGGTTCGATGCTGGTCATCGACGACATCGCCGACACCGACCCGATCAAGAAGGTCGCGCTGATCTACATCGGCGCGTACGAGAAACAGTTCGGCCAGAAGCCGGCAACGTTCGGCGCCAACACTTACGATTCGGGATTGATCCTGCAGCACGCGATTCCCTCGGCGTTGAAGGTTGCCAGGCCGGGAAGCGAGGCGTTTCGCAGCGCCTTGCGCGACGCGATCGAGCAGGAGCGCGACGTCGTCGGCTGCCAGGGCGTGTTCAACATGAGCCCGACCAATCACAACGGCATGGACGAACGCGCTCGCGTACTCGTGACGGTCAAGGACGGCAGGTTTCGATTACTGCCCGAGTAACCGACCGATGCGCGGCGCTCCGGTTGTCGGCATCCTGCTCGCCGCCGGCAGCGCGACTCGTTTCGGCGGCGACAAGCTTCTCCTCCCGCTGCCGGACGGCACGCCGATCGGCGTCGCTGCGCTCAAGAATTTTGCCGCCGCCGTCGATACGGTCGTCGCGGTCGTGCGCATTGGTGACGACGCGCTCGCGACCGTGCTTGCCGCGCATGGCGCGCGCGTTACCGCGTGCCCGCGAGCGGCGGAAGGCATGGGTGAGAGTCTCGCGTGGGGCGTGCGCGCCGCGCCGGCGGCGGCCGCGTGGCTGATCGCGCTCGCCGATATGCCATGGGTGCAGCCGGCCACCATCGTTCGCGTTGGCGACGCGCTGCGCCAGGGCGCGTTGATCGCGGCGCCGACCTGGCAGGACGCACGAGGGCATCCGGTGGGTTTCGCGGCGAGCCTTTATGCGGAACTCATCGCCCTGACGGGTGACGAAGGCGCGAAATCCGTCGTCGCCCGCCGCGGCGCGTCGCCGGTGGCGACCGAAGACGCCGGCGTTGTGCGCGACATCGACACGCCGCAGGACCTCGAGCGCTGAGGAGGCGCTTAGTCGTTCCTACGCGGGGATGACGCAGAAGACGCTGGATCCCCGCTTACGCGGGGATGACGCAGCAGAGACGCTGGATCCCCGCTTACGCGGGGATGACGCAGCTGTCTCCAATCGCTGCGACGCTAAAGCGTCTTGCTCTTGGACAGCTGCGTCACTTGGCGCGCGCGCGCCACATGTCGGACTGGCGCCCGACGATCCGGTTCTCTTCTTCCTGCATCATCCACCACGAACGGAGCTCGGGCTCCTCGAGCGGGCGCGAGATCAGATAACCCTGCGCTTCCTCGCAACCGTGAGCCTTCAGGAACTCGTACTGCGCCACGGTCTCGACGCCCTCGGCGATTACGCGCAGACCAATGCTGTGCGACAGCGCGATGATCGCCAGCGTGATCGCCTCGTCGCTGCGGTTCTGCTCGAGGCCGTGCACGAAGCGCTGGTCGATCTTGACGCCCTGGATCGGCAACCGGGTCAGATACGACAGGCTCGAGTAGCCGGTGCCGAAGTCGTCGACCGTGATCGATACTCCCATCTGCTTGAGCTTCTCGAGGGTCGCGACGGCCTTTTCGGGATGGGTGATGATCACGCTTTCGGTGATCTCGAGATCGAGGTATCGCGGTGGCAAGCCGCTCGCCTTGAGCGCTTCCTCGACCACGGACAGCCAGCTATCGTGCTGCAATTGCTGCACCGACAGGTTCACCGACAGACGCAACATCATGTTCTGGCGGTGCCAGGCCATCAGCTGCCGGCAGGCGTCGCGCAGCACGCGTGCACCGAGGGCCTGGATCATCCCCGACTCCTCGGCGATCGGGATGAACTCGGCCGGGCTGATGACGCCGCGCTCGGGGTCGCGCCAGCGCAGCAGCGCCTCGACGCCGAGCGCGCGGCCGGAATCCATGTCGATCTGCGGCTGGTAGACGAGGAAGAACTCGTCGTCCATGAGGCCGCGCCGCATGTCGGTCTCGAGCTGCAGCCGCGCCTGAACGCGCGTGTTCATGTCCGCGGTATAGAAGCGATAGGCGTTGCGCCCGGCTTCCTTCGCCGCGTACATCGCCGTGTCCGCCTGTTTGATGAGCCCGTTCGGATCGGTTGCATCGACGGGGTATACCGACACGCCGATCGAGCAGGTCAGCGTAGGGGTCTGGTCGACAATGCGAAACGGTGCCAGGAACGACTCGCGCACGCGCGTGAGCACCGTCATCACCTCGAAGGCCGCGTGCGCCGGGTCGAGGCCCGGCAGGATCAGGACGAACTCGTCGCCGCCTAACCTGGCGACGGTGTCGGATTCGCGCACGGCGCTGGTCAGGCGCTGCGCGACCGCCTGCAGCAACTGATCGCCAGCGTCGTGGCCCAGCGTGTCGTTGATGCGTTTGAAATGATCGAAGTCCAGGAACAGGCAAGCGACCTGATGACTATCGCGCGCCGCCTGGGCGACGATCTGCTTCAGGCGCTGGTTCAGCAGCGCGCGGTTCGGCAGCCCCGTAAGGATGTCGTGCTGCGCGAGCTTGTACGCCTGCGCCGTCGCAATTTCGAGCTCCTTCGTCCGCTGGGTGACCTTGTCTTCGAGCGTACGCTGATACGTGGCGACCTCGGCCTGAGACTCGGCGAGCCGCTGGGTCATGTGATTGAAGGTGTGCGTCAGCAAGCCCAGCTCGTCGCTCGACTTCGCCGGCACGTAGACGTCGAGCTTGCCCGCGCCAACCGCGCGCGCGGCGCGCAGGAGCTGTCGGATCGGTGCGATCAGCCTCCGGGTCAAAAACAGCGTCACCACCACCGCGATGATCACGAGCGCAGCGACGACGCTCAACGCGCCGACCAGGTTGGCGCGTATCCGCGTCCAGCCGCGATCAAAGCTCATTCCGAGCCGGATATAGCCGATGATGGGTCGCGCCGCCGTCTCGGTCTGGCTGAGAAGCCTGGGCGGAGTGCGGACGGGCACCGCGAGCTCGAGCTGCTGCCGGTCCGCAATTTTCTGCACCGTTGCCGTCGCGTCGCTCAACGTTGGCGAGGCGAGCGGCGTGGTGGGCACCGCTACATCGCCGTAACTGCGCGTGATCAGCGGGCGCTGCTGGGCATCGAGAACGGCGACGTAGGCGATATCGCGATCCGACACGAGACCGTCGAGCACCGAGGCGACGTTCGACATGTCGCTGGAGCTGATCGCTTCGTCGGCTACTTCCGCCAGCATTGCCGCCATGGCGAGCCCCTGTGTTCTGAGGCGGCTTTCCTCGTCGCGGATTTGCTGGCCGATCAGAAATGCGGCGACGCCCAGCGCCGTCGCGACAATAAGACCGATGGCGAGCAAATTGAGCTTGGTGAGCAGCCCCATGTGCACCGGCGGCGCATTGAGCGGCGAGACGGTGTCGCCACCGAGAGGCGAAAACGATTTGGCCATGCCGAGCTACCCGAGAACGCTCATCGCTAGACCGTCGCGACAGGAATCTTGCCGATCTTCTGCTGCCATTCCCGTGGGCCGGTCTGGTGGACCGACGTGCCGCGGGCGTCGACGGCGACGGTAACCGGCATGTCTTTGACCTCGAACTCGTAAATCGCTTCCATGCCGAGATCGGCGAAAGCGATGACCTTGGCCGCGCGAATGGCCTTCGATACCAGATAGGCCGCGCCGCCCACGCCCATCAGGTACGCGGCCTTGTGCTTGCGTATTGCCTCGATCGCCGCGGGGCCCCGCTCGCCTTTGCCGATCATCGCGATAAGCCCCGTTTGCTCAAGCATCATGTCGGTGAACTTGTCCATGCGCGTCGAGGTCGTGGGTCCCGCGGGACCGACGACCTCGTCGCGGACCGGGTCGACCGGGCCGACATAATAGATCACGCGGTTGGTGAAATCGACAGGCAGCTTCTCGCCGTTCGCCAGCATGTCCTGGATGCGCTTGTGCGCGGCGTCGCGGCCGGTGAGCAACCTGCCGTTGAGAAGCAGCCTTTCACCGGGCTTCCAGGACGCGACCTCGGCCGGCATCAGCGTGTCGAGGTTGACGCGACGCGCCCCCGGCGAAGGTGCCCACCGCACGTCGGGCCATTGCGCCAGATCCGGCGGTTCGAGCTTGGCGGCACCGGAGCCATCGAGCGTGAAGTGTGCGTGCCGCGTCGCCGCGCAGTTGGGAATAATCGCTACCGGCAGGCTCGCCGCATGCGTCGGGTAGTCGAGAATCTTGACATCGAGCACCGTCGAGAGTCCGCCCAGTCCCTGCGCGCCGATGCCCAGCGCGTTGACCTTGTCGTAGAGCTCGAGCCGCAACTCCTCGATCCGGGAGAGCTTGGATCCTCCTGCCGCGCGCGCCTTGAGCTCGTGCATATCGATGGGCTCCATCAACGCTTCCTTGGCCAGCACCATCGCTTTTTCCGCGCTGCCGCCGATACCGATGCCGAGCATCCCCGGCGGGCACCAGCCGGCGCCCATCGTCGGTACCGTTTTCAGCACCCAGTCGACGATCGAATCGGAAGGATTGAGCATCGTGAACTTGGACTTGTTCTCGGACCCGCCGCCTTTCGCGGCGAGCTTCACTTCAACCGTATCCCCCGGAACGATGTCGTAGTGCACGACCGCCGGCGTGTTGTCCTTGGTATTCGTCCGCTTGCCGGCAGGGTCGGCGAGGATCGATGCGCGCAGCTTGTTGTCCGAGTGCAGGTATGCGCGGCGCACGCCCTCGTTCACCATGTCGGTCACCGACATCGTCGCGTCGGCCCAGCGCACGTTCATGCCTACCTTGACGAAGACGACGACGATGCCCGTATCCTGGCAGATCGGGCGGTGTCCTTCGGCGCACATGCGCGAGTTGGTGAGGATCTGCGCGATGGCGTCCTTGGCTGCCGGCGAGGCTTCGGCCTGGTACGCCTGCCCCAGTGCCTGGATGTAGTCGAGCGGATGGTAATAGGAGATGTGTTGCAGCGCGTCGGCGACGCTCTGGATGAGATCCTGCTGCTTGATCGCGGTCATGGTCGATGCCTCGCGTCATCCATGCGCGCAAGTACTGCCTCGGCTGACACGGGACGTTGCATGGGGTGTGACAGGCGGGGAGCGGCGTGGCCCGAAACAACGCATTCTACCATTGCCATCCACTGCGCCCGGCCATGGCGGCTCGGCGGCGCTGGCGTCGCAATGGCTCGCTTCCCTTTAACCGCGGCTCGAAACGCATGTATTGCGCCGCGCGGCGAAGTGTCGTTAGACTGACTGTCGAAAAGCATCCACGGCACGCGGCATATTCCCCAGGAGGGCCAGAGCATGTCCACGATCGAATCGGTAGCGCACGAAACCCGGGTGTTCGAACCCTCGCCGGAGTTCGTGGCGCAAGCCAATGTCAACAAAGCGGAATTCGACCGTCTCAACGCCGCTGCGGCCGCAGACTTTTCCGGTTTCTGGGGCAAGCTCGCTCGCGAAACGCTTCTTTGGCACAAACCGTTCACCAAGGCGCTCGATGAGTCCAAGGCACCTTTCTACAAATGGTTCGAGGACGGCGAGCTCAACGCCTCGTACAACTGTCTCGAGCGCAACCTGCAGAGCGGCAACGCCGACAAGACCGCGATCATCTTCGAGGCCGACGATGGGACGGTCACGCGTGTCAACTATCAGGAGCTCTATCACAGGGTGTGCCGGCTGGCGAACGGCCTCAAGTCGCGCGGCATCAAAAAGGGCGATCGGGTCATCATCTACATCCCGATGTCGATCGAAGGCGTCGTCGCGATGCAGGCCTGCGCCCGGATCGGCGCGACGCACTCGGTCGTGTTCGGCGGTTTTTCCGCCAAATCGCTACACGAACGGATCATTGACGCCGGCGCGGTCGCGGTCATCAGCGCCGACGAGCAGATGCGCGGCGGCAAGCCGTTGGCGATCAAGGCGATCGTCGACGAAGCGATCGGCATGGGCGGGTGCGAGGCCGTCAAGACCATCATCGTCTACCGGCGTACCGGTAACGCAGTGCAGATGGCGCAGGGACGTGACGTGTGGCTGCACGAGCTGGTCGCAAACCAGCCCGAGACCTGCGAGCCGGTATGGGTCAGCGCGGAGCACCCCCTGTTCATCCTTTACACGTCGGGCTCGACGGGCGCCCCGAAGGGGGTGCAGCACTCGACTGGCGGCTACCTGTTGTGGGCCGCGCTCACGATGAAGTGGGTGTTCGACAACAAGCCTTCGGACATCTTCTGGTGTACCGCCGACATCGGCTGGGTAACCGGACACACTTACATCACGTACGGGCCGCTTACGGTTGGCGCGACCGAAGTCGTGTTCGAAGGCATTCCGACCTATCCCGACGCGGGACGGTTCTGGAAGACGATCGAAAAACACAAGGTCACGGTCTTCTACACCGCGCCGACGGCGATCCGCTCCCTGATCAAGGCTTCGGATACGCATCCCGAGTTCGCGCCGAAAAGCTACGATCTCAAGAGCCTGCGCCTGTTGGGCACGGTCGGCGAGCCGATCAATCCCGAGGCGTGGATGTGGTACCACCACAACGTCGGCGGGGAGCGCTGCCCCATCGTGGACACGTGGTGGCAGACCGAAACCGGCGGCCACATGATCTCGCCGCTTCCCGGAGTCACGCCGCTGGTGCCGGGTTCGTGCACGCTGCCGCTGCCGGGCATCATGGCCGCGATCGTCGATGAAACGGGGCAGGACGTCCCCAATGGTCATGGCGGGATCCTGGTGATCAAGCGTCCGTGGCCGGCAATGATCCGTACGATCTGGGGCGACCCCGAGCGATACAAGAAGTCGTATTACCCGGACGAATTGGGCGGCAAGTTGTATCTCGCCGGCGACGGATCGGTGCGCGACAAAACGACCGGCTATTTCACCATCATGGGTCGGATCGACGACGTGCTCAACGTATCCGGCCACCGGCTGGGCACGATGGAGGTCGAGTCGGCGCTGGTCGCCAACACCTTGGTGGCCGAAGCCGCGGTCGTCGGCCGTCCGGACGATCTTACCGGCGAGGCGATCTGCGCCTTCGTCGTGCTGAAGCAGGCGCGGCCCGCGGGCGCAGACGCGGAGAAGATCGCCAGGCAGCTGCGCGACTGGGTGGGCAAGGAGATCGGCCCGATCGCGAAGCCCAAGGACATCCGCTTCGGCGACAATCTGCCCAAGACGCGCTCGGGCAAGATCATGCGGCGCCTGCTGCGCTCGATCGCCAAGGGCGAGGCGATCACGCAGGACGTATCGACGCTGGAAAATCCCGCCATACTCGATCAGCTCAAGCAAGCTTTGTAGGTGGCATGCGCGCGGGAAACACACAGGTGAGTTCGGGATTTCGGCGAAGGCTAACGTGCGCGCAGCGCACGTTAAGCGAGCGAATGCGAGCGGCCGGAGGCAAGATCCGGCGACGTCGCGCGTCAAGCGAGGGGCCGGAGCCAAAATCCGGCGATACTGGGCGGCTACGGAATGTAGCTCAGGACACTAGCGATCGTATCTTCCGAAAGCTCAGGTAGTACCTTCCCTTGCTAGACTCGTCCCGTGGCGAGTAAGGTCTGGTGCGCAAGGGGGAAGCCGATGCGTATCCTGATCGCGGAAGACGATGCGACGCTCGCGGACGGGTTGCAGCGCACCCTCCGTCAGGCGGGCTACGCTGTCGACTGGGCCAAGGACGGCGGCGAAGCCGACGCTGCTCTTGGCTGCCATGAGTTCGACCTGCTGATCCTCGACATCAGCCTGCCCAAGCTTTCCGGTTTTGAAGTGCTCAAGCGCCTGCGCGCGCGTGACTCGCGGCTGCCGGTGCTTCTGCTTACCGCGCTCGACAGCGTAAGCGATCGCGTGCGCGGGCTCGATGCCGGTGCCGACGATTACCTCGTCAAACCGTTTCAGCTCGCGGAACTGACGGCGCGGGCGCGGGCGCTCACGCGTCGCGGCATGTCCGGCGCTCCGACGCTCATCAAGCACGGGCGGCTCTGCTTCGATCAGGTGGGACGCGTCGCCGAACTCGACGGCGAACGGCTCGAGTTGTCAGCGCGCGAGTTAAGCCTCCTCGAGTTGTTTCTGCAGCGCCCGGGACAGCTGGTGCATAAGGAGCAGCTCGTCGACCACCTCTGCGAGTGGGGCGAAGGAGTCAGCTCCAATGCAATCGAGGTTTACGTGCACCGGCTGCGCAAGAAGCTGGCGCCGGGCGGGGTGAAGATTTCGACTGTGCGCGGTGTCGGCTATTGCCTCGAGGCGCCTCAGGATGATTGACCTTGATCGTGGCAAGCGTGACTATCGATGAAGCTGGCCCTTTTCGCCGACATCCATAGCAACTTGGAGGCGATTACCGCCTGCCTTGCCCACGACCAGGCGCTGGGAGCGGACCGGTATGCATTTCTCGGCGACCTGGTTGGCTACGGGGCGGACCCGGTGGCCGTGCTCGACTTGATCGAGCAGCACGCAGCAAACGGCGCGGTGGTGGTGCTCGGCAACCACGATGCGGCGGCGCTTGGTCATCCCGACGATACGCTCAACTCCAACGCGCGTACCGCCATTGCCTGGACCCAGGCCCAGATTGGCGCCAAGCAGCGCGCTTTTCTCACGGGGCTGCCTCTCATCGTCAGAGATGAGAATATCCTGTTCGTCCATGCCAGTGCCGCCGCGCCCGAGCAGTGGATCTACGTCACCAGCCTGACCGAGGCGGAAGAAAGCATACGGGCCGGCAACGCCGGTTACATCTTCTCGGGACACGTGCACGAACAGAAGCTGTACTACATGGGCGCGAGCGGACGACCCATGCCTTTCCGGCCGGTACCCGGGACCCCGATCCCCACGGGAAAACACCGCCGGTGGCTCGCGATCGTCGGCTCGGCCGGCCAGCCGCGCGACCGTAGCAACAAGGCGTGCTACGCGCTCGCCGACTTCGAACGCGGCAGACTGACTTTCTTTCGCGTTCCCTATGACCATGAGTTCGCCGCGCAAAAGGTTCGCTCCGCCGGACTTCCCGATCGGCTGGCCCGGCGCCTCGAGCGCGGAGCATAAGAGGCGCGTGTGAATTCGCTGGGCCCGGGAAGCGAGATCGACGGCTTTCGTCTGGGCGAGATGATTCACGCCGGCAGCATGGCGTCGATCTACCGCCTGACCGGGCGCGACGGTCCGCTTCCCCTGATTATCAAGATTCCGCGTCTGGGTGGGGGAGAGCGCGCCGTCAACGTCATCGCCTTCGAAGTCTGCCGGATGGTACTGGGTGCGCTCGCGCAAGGTCCGCATCATCCGACGCTGGTGGCTTTCGGAGACGTGGAAACGACGCCGTACCTGGTCATGGAGCATGTCGAGGGCGTCCGGCTGAACGACTGGGTGCAGCGGGCGCCCGTTGCACCGGAGGAGATCGCGCGCCTGGGCGCCGCGCTGGCCCTCGCGCTGCACGATCTTCATCGCCAGGACGTCGTGCACCTCGATCTGAAACCCACCAACGTGCTGTATCGGGCGAGCGGTGAAGCAGTGCTGATCGATTTCGGGTTGGCTCACCACAGCCATTTTCCCGACCTGCTGGCCGAGGAGCTTCGTTTTCCCGTCGGTAACTGGGTCTACATGGCGCCCGAGCAGGTGTTGGGCGTGCGCTGCGATCCGCGCAGTGACATCTACGCGCTCGGAGGCATTCTCTATGAGCTCGCCACCGGACGCCTCCCGTTCGGCAGCCCGCGCAGCCTCGGCCAGCTGCGCCAGCGGCTCTATCGCGATCCAGTCCCGCCGCGCGCGCTCGTCGCGAGCACGCCGGCCTGGCTGCAGGAGATCATCCTGAATTGCCTCGAGATCGATGCCCGCAACCGGTATGCGTCGGCGGCTGAGCTCGCCTTTGATCTGGCAAATCCCACCGAGGTCGCGCTCAGCGAGCATGCGTCGCGAAACCGTCGCGCCGCCTGGCGGACGCTGGTCCGCCGCTGGCTCGCGGCGAGAAGATTCGAACCCGCCCCATGTCCGCCGCCGTCGACCCGGATTGGGCCGGCACCGATCGTGTTGGTAGCGCTCGGGCCCGCGCAATCCGACGAGTCGTTATTCGAAGCGTTGCGAGATGCGGCACAGCGTCTGATCGCGGCGGACGACCGATACCGCATTGCCTGCGTGACGGCGGTGCCTCCCGCAGCGGCGCTGTCGGGCGAACGGTACGAAGATACGGCGACCGGCCGTCATATCAAGCATCTGGTGAACTTGCGCCGTTGGGCCAAACCGCTGCAATTGCCCGAAGAGCGCTTAACCTACCACGTGCTAGAGTCGGAAAAACCTGCCGCGGCGCTGATCGACTACGCCAAGATGAACGATGTCGACCAGATTCTGATGGGCGCACCACGCAGCGGCGCGCCGGTGCGTCTGTTCCCGGGCGTGTCCGCCCAAGTTATGGCGGAGGCGCCGTGCAGCGTTACCGTCGTCCGCCCAAGATCGGAAAGCTGAACGGTTTCGCAAAGGACCGCCGATGAGCGAATTCGAAAGCAAGGGACAGCGTTTCGTGGCGTTGTGCATGCTCGGCATGGTGTTATTCAATTATCCGATCCTGGCGCTGTTCAATGTATCGGGCACGCTGTTCGGTGTGCCGGTCCTGTACGCCTATATATTCATCGCCTGGGCGGCGCTGATCGCATTGATGGCGCTCGTTGCCGAATCCAGGAGCTAGGACGGCGGCACAAAAGAGCGCGCTCATGTTGCACGAAACCGCCATCGTCCTGACCGCGTTTGTCTACCTCGGGGTGCTGTTCGCCATCGCTTACTACGCCGATGAGCGCGCCGAC
>VBCS01000346.1 GCA_005888955.1 Betaproteobacteria bacterium | reverse complement strand
CTCATCAGCTACATGATGGAAGATCCGCGGACGATCACGCCGGCGCTCGAGATCGTGTTCATCGCCAAGTCCATCGAGCGCATCGGCGATCACGCCAAGAACATCGCCGAGGACGTCGTGCACGTCGTCAAGGGCAAGGACGTGCGACATGCCACCGCGGAGCAGATCCGCGCGGAGTTGGCTGAGTGAGCGCGGAGAAGCCATGATGCCGTCGATCCTGGTCGTCGAAGACGAGCCGGCGATCCAGGAGCTCCTGCGCGTCAACCTCGAAGACGCCGGCTTCGCGGTGCGCACGGTCCCGGATGCGGAAGCCGCGCTCGGCGAAATCCGGCGCGCGTTGCCCGACCTTTTGCTGCTCGATTGGATGCTCCCGGGTCAATCGGGACTCGCGCTGGCGCGCGGCCTGCGCGCCGAAGCGAGAACGCGCGAGCTGCCGATCATCATGGTCACCGCGCGCGGCGACGAGGCCGACCGCGTCGCCGGACTCGAAGCATGGGTCGACGATTACGTCACCAAGCCCTTCAGCCCTCGTGAGCTCAAGGCGCGCATCAAGGCGGTGTTGCGGCGTCGGGCGCCGGAAGCAGCCCAGGAAATATTGACCGTAGGCTCGCTCGAGCTCGATCCGGGTACGCATCGGGTGACCGCCAACGGTTCGCCGGTGCAGCTTGGTCCGACCGAGTTCCGGCTGCTCAAGTTCCTCATGGCGCGGCCGGAGCGCGTGCACAGCCGGTCGCAACTGCTCGATCAGGTCTGGGGCGACCATGTCTACATCGAGGAGCGCACGATCGACGTGCATATCCGTCGCTTGCGGCTCAACCTCCAGCCTTTCGACTGCGCCCACATGATCGAGACGGTTCGCGGCGGCGGCTACCGACTCGCCGCACGACAGATGAGCGCAGGCGCCGACGCACGGCCGTGAGCCCGATCTGGCTCCGCGGTCTGATCGCGCCGCTGGCGGTCGCTGTAATCGCGCTCACCGCCTGGCCGCTCGCAGGCGCGGTTGCGGCGCTGGCGGTGTTCGGCGCCGGTATGTTGGGCGTCGCCGCGTGGCACCTCATTCAGCTCGACGCCCTTACGCGCTGGGCCGGCACAGCGCTCGAGAAAGCGGTGCCCGAGGGGCGCGGCACGTGGGCGATCGCGTACGCCGCGCTCTATCGCCGCCTCCGTCTGCGCTCGGCACGACAGCGCGATCTGCGCCTCGCGCTCGATCGCTTCGTGAGCGGTGCCGAGGCATTGCCCGAAGGCGTGGTCGTGCTCGACGGCGCAAATCGCATCCAGTGGGCGAATCCGCGGGCGCAGGCGCACCTCGGGATCGAATTGCGCCACGACGCCGGCGCACCGATCGTGAATCTCGTCCGTCAACCGGCGTTCGTGCAGTACCTAGCCAACGGCGATTTCAGCGAGCCGGTCGTCGTCGAGTCGCAGCGCGAGACCGGAATGACGCTGTCGATCCAGATCGTTCCCTTCGGCATGGAAGAAAAGTTGTTGATGAGCCGGGACATCACGCGGCTGGAAGCCGTCGCCCGACTGCGCCGCGATTTCATCGCCAACGTGTCCCACGAGTTGAAGACGCCGCTTACCGTCCTGACCGGATTCCTGGAAACGCTTGCCGACATGCCCCTCGAGGAGCGGCAGCGGCAGCGTTATCTCGCGCTGATGGCCGAGCAGGCGCAGAACATGCAGCGGCTCGTCGATGACCTCCTGACGCTCTCGGCGCTGGAGAGCGAGCACCGCGTGCTGCTGGAAGCGGAGTTTGCGATCGTGCCGTTGCTGCTGCAGATCTCGGCCGACGCCAAGGCGCTTTCCGCCGGCCGGCACGAGATCACGCTCAATATCCGCGACCAGGCCAACGTGCTTGGCAGCCGCGATGAGTTCGCCAGTGCGTTTGGCAATCTCGTCAGCAACGCGGTGCGGTACACGCCCGACGGCGGCCACATCGCGCTCGATTGGCGCGTGACCGCGGATGGCGCCGAGTTCAGCGTCGCCGATACCGGCATCGGCATCGCGGCCGAGCACATCTCGCGGCTTACCGAGCGCTTCTATCGCGTCGATCGCAGCCGGTCGCGCGCCACGGGCGGGACGGGTCTCGGGCTCGCGATCGTCAAGCACGTGCTGATCCGCCACCAGGCAGAACTCGTGGTCGACAGCGCGCCCGCGCAGGGCAGCCGCTTCACGGTTCGCCTGCCGGCAAGGCGGGTGAAGGTAGTCACGGACGCCGAAGCGGGGCCGGCTGCGTCAAGCACCGTCCCTACCAATACCGCATCGCTGCGCTGAACAAGCCCTTCAAGTCTTCGCGCGTGACGTCCTTGGGCGCGTTGCGAATCACGCGCCACTGTGGCTCGGCGCCGAGTGCGAGCGCATCGATGTCGCTCTCTCCGAACCCAAGATCGGACAACCCATTGGGAATGCCGGCAGCGCGCATCATCTCGATCACGCGCCCCGCCAATGCCTCGCCGGCTTCGCTCGCGTCGCCGGGTTTGACGTCGCGGACCTCGGCGCCCAGACATGCGGCGCCGTGCACATGCCGCTGCGGACAACACGCCGCCGTG
>VBCS01000343.1:944-4684 GCA_005888955.1 Betaproteobacteria bacterium | reverse complement strand
TCCCGGGCATCGCGCTTCGCGCTCAGCCCGGGCTACAACGCTCGTCCAGGACTATGTTCAACCGCGTAATCGTACACGAAGGCAGGCACATGGGCGCGGGACGCCGGCAGAACTAGCGCGACGCGCGCAGCTTGTAGCGCTGGATCTTCCCCGTCGCGGTCTTGGGCAGCTCGGCGACGAACTCCACCCAGCGCGGGTATTTGTAGTGCGCGAGATGCTGCTTCACATGCTCCTGGATTCCGGTGGCAAGCGCGGTGCTCGCGGCATGACCGGACCGGAGCACGACAAAGGCCTTCGGCTTGACCAGGCGCTCGTCGTCTTCCCGCGCGACGACCGCAGCCTCGAGCACCGCGGGATGAGTAATGATCGCGGCCTCGACCTCCGTCGGCGAAACCCAGATGCCGCCGACCTTGAGCATGTCGTCGTTGCGCCCGCAGTATCCGTAGTAGCCCGCTTCATCGCGCCGGTACTTGTCGCCGCTGCGCGTCCATTCGCCCATGAAGGTGGCGCGCGACTTCGGCCGGTTGTTCCAGTACGTCATCGCCGCCGTCGGGCCTTTGATGAGGAGCTCGCCCTGTTCGCCGTCGGCGACGTCGCGCCCCTGCTCGTCGACAATGCGCAGCTCGTAGCCGGGAACGGGAACGCCGGTCGTGCCGTAGCGCACGTCGTCGGCGCGATTGGACAGGAAAATGTGCAGCATCTCCGTCGAGCCGATGCCGTCCAGGATGTCGATGCCGGTCCGGTCACGAAAACGGCGGCCGATGTCCGCCGGCAGCGGTTCGCCGGCGGACACACACAGGCGCAGTTTGAGCGCTTCGCGCGCCGGAAAATCGGGCGCCGCGAGCATGGCCGCAAAGAGCGTCGGCACGCCGTAAAAGATCGTCACCTGATGCTCGGTCAGGCGCTTGAACACCGCGGGAGGCGTCGACCGTTCGGCCATCAGAACGGTGGTCGCGCCGACCGCCAGCGGAAAGGAGAGCGCGTTGCCAAGCCCGTAGGCGAAGAAAAGCTTGGCCGCCGAGAACACGACGTCGTCCTCGCGAATGCCCAGCACTGGGCGGGCGTAGAGCTCGGCGGTCTGGATCATGCTCGAGTGCACGTGCACGGTGCCCTTCGGTGCGCCGGTCGAGCCCGACGAATACAGCCAGAAGCAGGCATCATCGCCGGTCGTCGGTGAGGGCGACAGCGAGTCGCTCGCCGCGGAGAGCAAGCCGTCGAGACGACGGTAGGGCGGCTTGGCCTCGCCGGCAACGATGACCTCGCGCAGATGCGCCCGGCCGCCGTCGGTCATCGCCTGCTCGAACACCGGCAGCAACGGCGGCGAGACGACGAGCGCAAGAGCCCGGCTATCGCCCAGGATGTAGCGGTAATCGTTGGCGGTCAGCAGCGTATTGGCGGCAATCGGGATGATGCCCGCCTTGATGGCGCCGAGGAACAGCGTCGGGAAGTCGATGCTATCGTGCAGCGCGAGGAGCACACGCTGTTCGGGCGCGAGCCCCAGCGCAAGCAGCGCGTTGCCGGCGCGATTGACCCGCGCCGCGAGTTCGGCGTAGGTCGTGCGGCTCCGATCGTCGATATAAGCGACCTTGCCGCCGCGCCCTGCCTGCAGGTTGCGCTCGACGAGATCATGCGCCGCGTTGTAAGGATGCGGAATGACGATCCGCGGCGGGCCATCGCCGCGATCGGCCCGGCTCAACTCCATTGCTTCCTCCTCGTGGCATCGCGAGCGCGCGGTTTGCCCAAGCTCTTGCGCCGCGCCGTTCGCCGCGCGGCCGGGGCGGCAACGACCTCCTCGGGTCGGCGATCTTCCTATCAGGCTGCTAGTATATCGTCGAAGCGGCGGGGAACTGCCTTGCTGTCCCAAGCCGCCGTCTGGAGAAAAACGTGTCTGCTGTGCCCCAGGCAGTTCAGGCTGAAAACCCGCGCGGATCGGTAAGCTTTGACGTGCGGCCCGACACCTATCGACACTGGCAACTCGCCTTCGATGGCGCGGTCGCGACGCTAGCGCTGGGAGTCGCGGAAGACGCAGCGCTCCAACCCGGCTACAAGCTCAAGCTCAATTCCTACGATCTCGGCGTCGACATCGAGCTTGCCGACGCGCTCGACCGCATTCGCTTCGAGCATCCGGAAGTCCATTGCGTGATCGTCACCGGCGCCCGCGAGCGGCTTTTCTGCTCCGGCGCCAACATCTACATGCTGGGGCTGGCGACGCACGCATGGAAAGTCAACTTCTGCAAGTTCACCAACGAAACGCGCAACGGCATGGAGGATTCCAGCGCGCACGACGGCATCAGGTTCCTCGCCGCCGTCAACGGCGCCTGCGCCGGCGGCGGCTACGAGCTGGCGCTCGCCTGCGATGAAATCCTTTTGATCGACGATCGCTCGTCGGCGGTGAGCCTGCCGGAAGTGTCGTTGCTGGGCGTCCTGCCCGGCACCGGAGGGCTGACGCGGCTGACCGACAAGCGCAAAGTGCGGCGCGACCTCGCCGATGTTTTTTGCACGACGACCGAAGGCGTGCGCGGGCAGCGGGCGGTCGACTGGCGGCTGGTCGACGCTTTGGCCAAGCCTGCGGACTTCGCGCGCGTTGTGCGCGAACGCGCCAACGCGCTGGCGGCGAGCGTTCCGGCGCCGCTGCGGCGCCCCTCAGACACGAAGGGCATCGCCCTGACTCCGCCAGCACGCACGGTCGAGCAGGACGCGTATCGCTACGAGACGGTGACAATCGAGGTCGACCGTGCGGCACGGCTCGCCAACATCATCGTGCGCGCACCGGACGCGGCGCCGCCTGTCGATGCCGGCGCGGCGCAGGCGCAAGGCGCGGCATGGTATCCGCTCAAGCTCGCGCGCGAGCTCGACGATGCGATCCTGATGTTGCGCACCAACGAAGGGGAGATCGGGACCTGGGTGATTCGCACCCAACGGGACACTGGCTCGTGCGGGCGACGATCGGCGCGCTGCGCCGGACGTTCAATCGGCTCGAGGTCTCATCGCGTGGGATGTTTGCGCTCGTCGATCGCGGGTCGTGCTTCGCGGGTACGTTGTTCGAGCTGGCGCTGGCGGCCGATCGCGCGTACATGCTCGCCGCCGAGGATGGCCCGACGGTCGCGCTCTCGGAGGCGAACTGCGGTCTCTACCCCACGCTGCAGGGAAGCTCGCGCCTCGTCCAGCGCTTTGCCGCCGATGCCGGGCGCGCCGGCGCGTTGCGGGCCATGTGCGGGTCGCCGATCGCGGCGGCGCGTGCGCTCGAGCTGGGGCTCGTCACGGCTGCCCCGGACGACATCGATTGGAACGACGAGCTGCGGATCGCCATCGAGGAGCGCACTTCGTTCTCCCCCGACGCGTTGACCGGCCTCGAGCAGAATTTGCGCTTCGGCGGTGGCGAGAGCATGGCGACGCGCATCTTCGGACGACTCTCCGCTTGGCAGAACTGGATCTTCAGCCGGCCGAACGCAGTCGGCGAGCAGGGGGCGCTCAAGGTGTTCGGGACGGGCAAGAAGCCGAGGTTCGACTGGACGCGTGTGTGATGAGCAGCATCGACTACGGCGAACGCATCCCCAACAACGTCGGCCTCGCGGACGACCGCGCCTTGCAGCGCGCGCTCGAACACTGGCAGCCGCGCTTTCGCGACTGGTGGCGCGAGATGGGCCCGGAGGGCACGGCGGGGTTCGACGTCTACCTGCGCACCGCGATCAGCGTCGAGCAGGACGGGTGGGCGCATTTCGATTACGTCAAGATGCCCG
>VBCS01000343.1:0-914 GCA_005888955.1 Betaproteobacteria bacterium | reverse complement strand
GGCGTGGCAGGAAGTGCCCGGCGAGTACCGCGCCAACCTGCGCCGCATCATCGTCACGCAGGGCGATACCGAGCCGGCGTCGGTCGAGCAGCAGCGGCATCTCGGCATGACCGCGCCCTCGCTCTACGACCTGCGGAACCTCTTCCAGATCAACGTCGAGGAAGGCCGCCACCTGTGGGCGATGGTCTATCTGCTGCACCGGTACTTCGGGCGGGACGGGCGCGAGGAGGCGGAAGGCCTGCTGGAACGGCGCTCGGGCGACCGCGACAACCCGCGCATCCTCGGCGCGTTCAACGAAAAGACGCCCGACTGGCTGGCGTTTTTCATGTTCACGTTCTTCACCGACCGCGACGGCAAGTTCCAGCTCTGCGCGCTGGCGGAGAGCGCGTTCGACCCGCTGGCGCGCACCACGCGCTTCATGCTGACCGAGGAAGCGCATCACATGTTCGTCGGTGAGTCGGGAATCGCGCGCATCCTGCAGCGGACCGCGGAGGTGATGGCGCGGCACGGGGTAAGCGATCCCGCGGACGTGCGCCGGCACGGCGTGATCGACCTGCCGACCCTGCAGCGGTATCTCAACTTCCACTACAGCGTTACGCTCGACTTGTTCGGCGCGGACGTTTCCTCGAACGCAGCGATCTTCTACAGCACGGGGCTCAAGGGTCGCTTCGACGAGGGCAGGATCGCCGACGATCACATGCTCGAGAACGCAACCTACCCTGTCCTCGAAGTGGTCGATGGCCGGCTCGTCGAGCGCCAGGTGCCCGCGCTCAACGCGCTGAACGAGCGCCTGCGCGAGAGGTACATCAAGGACACGATCGCCGGCGTCGGCCGCTTGAACCGCGTCCTGCAGAAGCAGGGGATCGAAGAGGCGATCACGCTGCCGCACAAGGCGTTCAACCGCCGCATCGGAT
>VBCS01000344.1 GCA_005888955.1 Betaproteobacteria bacterium | reverse complement strand
CTGCGTTGATTTGACGTTGCCGCAGGCCTTCGGGTAACGTCGGATACTCTACGACCAAGAACGCTGCCGCTGAAGTGGCGCGCGGCAGAACGTCAACCGGAGGACTCCGATGATGCTTGCCCAATGCTTGCCGCGCTTGCGGCTGTGCGCCCGCGCGGCGCTGCGCCTGCCCGTGGGGACGCTGTTCGCGGTGTCCGTGCAGTTTGCGGTCGTGCCGGCATTTGCGGCGGAGACGATGAATGCCTATTCGATCTGGCCGGAAAACTGGGCGCGGCCGATGTTCGAGGAATTCGAAAAGTCGACCGGCATCAAGGTCAACTTCGTGCGTTTCTCTTCCGGTGAGGCGCTCGCACGCGTCGTCGCGGAAAAGAACAATCCGCAAGTCGACGTCCTGTTCGGCGGTCCGGTCGAGACGTTCGCGGCCGGCATCAACGAGGGCGTGTTCGAACCATACAAGCCGCCCTCTTTCGCCCGGTTGCCCGCGCGCTTTCGGCACCCCGACGGGCAGTGGATCGCCATTGCCGACGATCCGCTCGTGTTCATGTCGAACGAAAAGTTTCTCAAAGAGCACAATCTTAAAGCGCCGGCGTCGTGGAACGATCTCCTCGCGCCTCCCTACAAGAACATGCTGCAGATGGCCGATGCGCGGACCTCCGGCACCGCGGTCACGCGCATCTTCTCCATCCTCGAAGTCAACGGCCGCGACGAGACCAAGGCTTTCGATTACATGAAGAAGCTGCGGCCCAACGTTCAGCTTTACACCAAGAGCGGCGGCGGAGGGACACTGCCCGTGGGGCTGGGCCAGGCCGGCGCCGGCATCTTTTTTATCGTCGACGCGCTCGACACCAAGGCGAAGGGCTACGAGGTCACGATCAGCTTTCCCAAGGAAGGCATCGGCACCGCGGCCGAAGGAATCGCGCTCATCAAGGGCGCCAAGAATCCGGCGCTCGGCAAGAAGCTCATCGACTGGGCGAGCTCGCCGGCGATGCAGGGCCAGTTCGCGAAATACAAGATCAATTTCGTGCCGGCGCATCCCGACGTCGCGCTCGAGCCCGGCCTCGCCGCGGTGCTCAAGGACGCGAAGCTGTTTCCCATCGACGCCGACTACGCGGGCGCGAACCGCAAGCGCATCGTCGACCGCTGGGTCGCCGAAGTCCTGAACCCGTAGCCGGGTTCGGTTCTCGTGGTCGCAACGACGCGGCTGCGCATCGACCCGGTGGTCGCAGTGGCGGTGTTGTCGCTGTGGCTGCTGCTGGCGCTGTTCGTCGTATACCCGCTCGCGATGCTGCTCGCGCGGGTGCTCTTCGACCACGGCGCCTTCACGACCGCCGGCCTCGCGGCGGTGCTGACCGATAAACATCAGATCCG
>VBCS01000019.1 GCA_005888955.1 Betaproteobacteria bacterium | reverse complement strand
GCATGAGGGGCGCGAACAGTTCTACGAATGGCACGACAAGGAACACATGCCCGAGCGGCTCTCCCTTCCCGGCTTTCGTCGCGGGCGGCGGTTTGCGAAGCCGCGGCACTCGCCCGAGTGGTTGACGATGTACGAGGCGGATGATCTTTCGGTCGTGACCTCGCCCGAGTACCTCGCACGGCTCAACGCACCGACGCCCGGTACGGTCCGCACGCTTCGCTACTTCCAGAACACGTCGCGCGCGGTATGTCGCGTTGTCCACTCCATCGGATGGAGCACCGTTGGCAACGTCCTGGCGATGTGCCTCGACGTTCCGGGCGATCGCAGCGAAGCCATGTGTCGCTATCTCTGCGGAGAAGCGTTTCCGCGGGTGATTGCCTTGACCGGAGTCGTGGCCTGTCATCTGCTTGCCGCGGATCAGTCCGCAAGCTCCGTCAACACGGCGGAATCGAGCACGCGCAAGTTCGACGTGCCCGCCTGGGTCCTCCTTTGCGAGGCGACGAATACCGCTGCGGCAGACAAGGCGAGGGGTCTGCTCGAAGGTCCGGCACTGCCGTCACTGGGTGTGGTCATGCACAACGACGCTGCCGTATACGCCCTCGAGATCTGCCGGCTTTCGTTGCCGGTGAATGGTCTGTAGCGGCTTTGAGTCCATTTATCCCTCTCGAACGTGGCACGCTGATGATATGCACTGAATATCGAGCAGAACACAGCCTATGGAAAAGATAACAGCGGACGAAGCGGCACACCTCCTCGAAGATGGCGACGCGATATTGATTAGTGGATCGGGAGGCGGCCACGCCGTGCCCGAGGCATTGCTCGCTGCAGTCGAACGTCGTTTCCTCGCCGAAGGCAAGCCGCTTGGTCTCACGTCGGTGAGCGTCGTGGGCGTCGGGGACCGCGCAGACCTTGGCGCGTCGCACCTTGCGCACGAAGGTCTGCTCAAGCGCGCGGTCACAAGCGCGTTGGTCGACTCGCCGGGATTGGTCCGCCTCGCGGCCGCGGACAAGATCGAGGCGTACACGCTGCCGCAAGGCGTGCTTTCCCAACTCATGCGAGACATGGCCGCTGGGCGGCCTGGCCTACTCACCAAGACCGGGTTGCACACCTTTGTCGATCCTCGGCAACAGGGTGCGCGACAAAGCCCGCGAACACCGCCCGACTTCGTGGAGGTCGTGAACCTTGTCGGCGAGGAATGGCTCTTCTTCAAGCCGGTACCGGTCAGCGTTGCGTTCCTGCGCGGCACGACGGCCGACGAGGACGGCAACGTTACGATGGAAGAGGAGGCCGTATTGGGAGAAATGCTTGCGATGGCGCAGGCGACTCGGCGCGCTGGCGGCATCGTGATCGTGCAGGTGAAGCGCATGGCGCGCCGCGGCGCGCTGCCCGGCAAGGAGGTCAAGATCCCTGGCATCCTCGTCGACTTCGTGGTCGTCGATGCTGAACAGCGGCAGACCTATGCGACGTACTACGATCCCAGCTATTCCGGAGAGCTGCGCATTCCGGATGGCCACATCAAGTCGCTGCCGTTCGGCCCGCGCAAGGTAATCGTCCGTCGCGCGGCGATGGAGCTCTTTCCCGGCGCGGTGT
>VBCS01000342.1 GCA_005888955.1 Betaproteobacteria bacterium | reverse complement strand
GGGATTTGACAGGCGCCGATACCATCGAAAGCTTCGCCCGACTCGCCGGAGCACTATCGTTGCTCGCGTCATTCAAGATTGGACGCGGCAGCGGATGGACTCGAGCGCGCCAAAGGCTCGCCCGAAGCACGCGCTTGCGCACGCGACGGGCGCACGCACAGATCCGCAAAGGATCGGCGTCGACTCGGGCACCCTATCGCGACCGGCTGCGCGAGCTAATGGTCGCCCTTTGGATTGCATTGCTGCTTTCCATCGTGGGCTATGCCGCTGTTGACGGCGAAGCCGGGATGGCACAGCTCGAGACCCTCGGAATTCGAGCCGTGATGGAGTAGCCGCCCGGGGCCGATTATCGTAGGGCCGGCTTTCGTAGGGCCGAATTCATTCGGCCTGCGCCATTGCAGCGCCGCGTGCGAATTAGTCGCACCTACAGCGCCAGCGCGACGCGCGTTCCCTGATCGATCGCGCGCTTGGCATCGAGCTCGAGGGCGACGTCGGCGCCGCCGATCAACGTCGACGCGATCCCTGCCGCTTCGAGACCCGCGACGAGCTCGCGGCGCGGCTCCTGGCCCGCGCAGATCACCACCGTGTCGACGTCGAGCACCTGCGGCTTGCCGTCCACGACGATGTGCAGGCCCGCGTCGTCGATCTTCACGTACTCCACGCCGGAGAGCATCGTCACGCCGCGCCGGCGCAGCAACGTGCGGCGGATCCAGCCCGTGGTCTTCGCGAGCCCTTCGCCGACTTTGGCCGTCTTGCGCTGCAGGAGCCAGAGTTGCCGCGGCGATGTGTCGTCGCGCGAAGGCTTCAGCCCGCCGCGACGCGCGTAGGCGCTATCGATCCCCCACTCGTCGCGAAACGCCGTGATCGCCGGATCGTCCCCATGCCCGTCGCTCAAGTGTCCGTCCGCCGGCTCGCCCGCGGTGAGCAACTCCGCCACGTCGAAACCGATGCCGCCCGCGCCGACCAAGGCGACCCGTTTACCTGCGATCTTGCGGCCCTCGACGATCTCGACATAGCTCGCGACCTTCGGGTGATCAAGACCAGGAATGGGGGGACGCCGCGGCACGATGCCGGTGGAGAGGATCACCTCGTGGAAGCCGCGCAAATCTTCGGCACCGACGTGGCGATTGAGCGCGACCTTCACGCCGAACTTCGCCAGCCGCGTGCGGAAATACCGCAGCGTCTCGGCGAACTCTTCCTTGCCGGGAATACGGCGCGCGAGATTGAACTGGCCGCCGATTTCGGCCGCCGCATCGAAGAGCGTCACGTCGTGGCCGCGCTCCGCCGCCGTCACCGCGCACGCCATTCCCGCGGGGCCCGCGCCGACGACGGCAACCTTCCGCTTCTTCGCCGCGGGCACGAGCTTCAATTCGGTCTCGCGACACGCGTACGGATTCACCAGGCACGTCGCCGTCTGCCGCTCGAAGATCTGATCGAGGCAGGCCTGGTTGCAGCCGATGCAGGTGTTGATCTCGTCGGCGCGATCGAGCGCGGCCTTGTGGACGAAGTCCGGATCGGCGAGGAACGGCCGCGCCATCGACACCATGTCCGCGTCGCCGCGGGCGAGCAAGGTCTCGGCGGTCGCGGGATCGTTGATGCGGTTGGTCGTGATCAGCGGGATCTTCACCTCGCCTTTGAGCCGCCGTGTCACCCACGCGAATGCCGCGCGCGGGACCATGGTCGCGATCGTCGGGATGCGCGCCTCGTGCCAGCCGATGCCCGTGTTGATGATCGTTGCGCCTGCCGCCTCGACCGCCTGTGCGAGCGAGACGACCTCGTCCCAGCTGCTGCCGCCCTCGACAAGATCGAGCATCGACAGACGGTAGATGATGATGAACTTCGGGCCCACGGCTTCGCGCGTGCGGCGCACGATCGCGACCGGAAAGCGCATGCGATTGAGAAACGAGCCGCCCCACTCGTCGTCGCGAAAATTGGTCTGCGGCGCGACGAACTGGTTGATCA
Source organism: Betaproteobacteria bacterium (assembly GCA_005888955.1). Taxonomy (GTDB): domain Bacteria; phylum Pseudomonadota; class Gammaproteobacteria; order Burkholderiales; family Casimicrobiaceae; genus PALSA-1003. Next base: position 1,692 of record VBCS01000342.1, on the reverse strand, counting down.
GGTAACCCTCGGAGCCCATGATCTCGACGCCGTCGTAGCCCGCCTTTTGCGCGAGCTTCGCGCAGCGGACGTACGCCGCGATCGTCCTCTGGACGCCCCAGCGTGTCAGCGCCCGCGGGCGGAACGGCGTGATCGGGGATTTCACGCGCGACGGCGCGACCGACAGCGGGTGATACGCATAGCGCCCGGCGTGGAGGATCTGCAGCGCGATCTTGCTGCCGGAGGCGTGTACCGCGTCGGTGATAATACGATGCTTGGCCGTTTGCCACGGCCACGAAAATTGCGATGCGCGCGGCTCGAGACGACCCGCGAAGTTGGGAGCGATGCCGCCGGTGACGATGAGCCCCACGCCGCCCTTCGCCCGCGCCGCATAGAACGCCGCGAGCTTGTTGAATCCATCCGGCGCTTCCTCGAGCCCCGTGTGCATCGAGCCCATGAGGACGCGGTTGGCGAGCGTCGTGAAGCCCAGGTTCAGCGGCGCAAGAAGGTGCGGGTAGGACGGCATCCGGGGAAGTTGCCAGCGAAGACTCGCAAGCTTAGTCGATTCTCGCGAGCCGTGCCCAGAGCAGTCGGCGCGTGCGAATAAATTCGCACCTACGGCAGCCCCTACGGCCGGAATCGCTTTTCGTAGGGCCGAATTCATTCGGCCGCGGCGTATCATGTACCGAAGCGTGCGAATGAATTCGCACCTACGGCTGCGGGGGGACGCTCATGCGGGCGAAGATTCCAATCGGCATTTTGGCAGGGACCGTCGCGTTCGCGGCATGTACCGCCACGATTGCGGCAGCGACGCTCAACGTCGGCTCCAAGCGCTTCACCGAGTCGTACATCCTGGGCGAGATCATCAAGCAGAGCGCGCAAAACGCCGGCGAGGCAACGGCGACGCACAGTCAGGGGCTCGGCAACACGGCGATCGTGTTGAATGCGCTCACCACCGGCAGCATCGACGTCTACCCCGAGTACACCGGCACGATCGCGAAGGAAATCCTCAAGCTCGACGCGGTTCCGCCGCTGCCGGAGCTCAACGCCAAGCTCGCCCCGATGGGGCTTGCCGTCGGCGTGCCGCTGGGCTTCAACAACACCTACGCCATCGCGCTCCGCGGCGACGACGCGCGCGCCAAGGGAATCGCCAGGCTCTCCGATCTCAAGCCGCATCCGGAGCTCAAGCTCGGGCTGTCGCAGGAATTCATCGGCCGCGCCGACGGCTGGCCGGGGTTGAAGCGCGCCTACGACTTGCCGTTCGACACGCCGCGCGGCCTCGATCACGGCCTCGCGTACGAGGCGATCGCGCAACACCAAGTCGACGCGATCGATATCTATTCGACCGACGCCAAGATCGACAAGTATGGCTTGACGGTACTCGACGACGATCGCAGCTATTTCCCGCGTTATGACGCGGTGCTGCTCTACCGCGCCGATCTGCCGCAGCGATTGCCGAAGATCTGGGCCGCGCTCAAGCAACTCGAAGGCAGGATCGACGACGCGACCATGCGCAAGATGAACGCTGCCGCCGAGCTGGAAGGCAAGGACTTCGCGACGGTCGCCGCGGGCTTTCTCGCACAACGTCCGGGGGCGGCCACTGCCACCGCATCGCCGAGCGCCAAGGCAGCGCCGGCAGGCGATTTCTGGAGCAAGCTTTTCGGACCGGACTTCGCGCGCCTGACGCTCGAGCATCTCGGGCTCGTGTTCGTG
>VBCS01000340.1 GCA_005888955.1 Betaproteobacteria bacterium | reverse complement strand
CTGCTCCCGCTATGGTTGCAGCAGTACATGGGCTACACGGCGACGATGGCGGGCATGGTCCTCGCGCCCGTCGGCGTATTGGCGATCCTGCTTACGCCGGTTGTGGGCAAGAACATGAACCGGGTCGATCCGCGGGTGTTCGCGACCGCTGCGTTCGCAGTTCTCGCAGTCGTGCTGGTAATGCGATCGCACTTCAACACCAGCGCAGACCTCACCACGTTGCTCGTGCCGACGTTCATTCAGGGCGCGGCGCTGGCCGTGTTCTTCATCCCGCTGATTACGCTGGGTCTGTCGGGTCTCACGCCCGACCGGATTCCGGCGGCTTCGGGCTTGTTCAACTTCGCGCGCATCACCGCCGGATCGTTCGGCACATCGATTGCCACGACGTGGTGGGATCGGCGGGCGAGCCTGCATCACGCCCAGCTCGCCGAACGCATCAGCTCGTACGATCCCTCGTCGGTGCAGGCTCTGGCCGGCATGCAGACGGGCGGCATGAGCCCGCAGCAGAGCTACGAGACCGTGAATCGCATCATCGACCAGCAGGCGTACATGCTCTCGGCCAACGACATCTTCTACGCGTCGGCGCTGCTGTTCCTGCTGCTGATCGCGGTGATATGGCTGGCGCGTCCGGCAAAGGCCGGCGACGCGGCGGCTGCGGCGGCCGGCGCGCATTAGCGACGTCGCTGAACCCGTCCTTCGGCAGGTAGCGACGGGTTTTCGCCAGTTCGCTGCATCGTTCTCTGCGCACTCTGGAGCGTATACTCACTCGCCCGTTCCACTCGCCCGTTCCGGCGACTCCACCTGCTGCAGCGTCCGGGTGGAGCGCGCGTGCGAAATCGCTTGTGACGTAGGGCAATTCCGGCTATTACACCGGCCGCCCGCGGAGAATCTCGATGCAGCAAGCTGCGCGCAGCGTCATCCCGGCGACGTTGATTCCCGGCGACGGGATCGGTCCGGAAATCATCGACGCCACGGTCACCGTGCTGGACGCCGCGGGCGCCCCATTCGAGTGGGACGTGCAGCAGGCCGGAATGGCCAGCCTGAGAGCGCATGGCGACCCCTTGCCGCAGCCCACGCTGGAGAGCATCCGGCGCACCAGGCTCGCCTTGAAAGGGCCATTGGCGACCCCGTCAGGCGGCGGTTATCGCTCGTCGAACGTCCGCTTGCGCGAGGAGTTCCATCTCTACGCCAACGTCAGGCCGGCGCGTACGCTGATTCCTGGCGGCCGCTACGAAAACATCGATCTCGTGCTGGTGCGGGAAAACACCGAGGGGCTGTATGTGGGATACGAGCACTACATTCCCATCGGCGACGATCCGCATGCGGTGGCGATCGGCTCCGGAGTCAATACGCGCGCGGGCTGCATCCGAATCGCCGAGTTCGCCTTCGATTACGCCGTGCGCAACAAGCGCCGGAAAGTCACGATCGTACACAAGGCGAATATCATGAAGGCGCTTACCGGCATCTTCCTCGAGACCGCGAGACAGATCGGCGAGCGCTACCGCGATCGCCTCGAAATCGACGAGCGCATCGTCGACGCCTGCGCGATGCAGCTCGTGCTCGATCCATGGCAGTTCGACGTCATCGTGACGACGAATCTCTTCGGCGACATTCTCTCCGACGAGATCGCGGGCCTCGTCGGCGGGCTGGGCATGGCGCCGGGCGCGAATATCGGCACCGACGCCGCGATATTCGAAGCGGTGCACGGCTCCGCGCCCGACATCGCGGGCAAGGACGTTGCCAATCCGCTGGCGCTGATCCTGGCCGCGGCGATGATGCTCGACCATGTCGGCCGCGGTGACCTCGCGCAGCGCGTGCGCCAGGGCATCGACGAAACGCTGCACGTCGACAAGGTTCGCACCGGCGACCTGGGCGGGAAAGCGTCGACACGGAAGTTTGCGCAGGCGCTGGCGCGGCGTGTATCTTAGGTTGCTTCGCTGCAAGTCGATAGCATCACCGATCGCAACGACGCCCGGAAACAGACAATCCTTTGGAGTCCTATGACGACCGCCGCCCAACTGTTCGTTAAATGCCTTGAGAACGAAGGGGTCGAGTACATCTTCGGTATTCCGGGCGAGGAGAACATCGACATCATGGATGCGCTTCTCGACAGCAGCATCAGGTTCGTCACCACGCATCACGAGCAGGGCGCGGCGTTCATGGCCGACGTCTACGGGCGCCTCACCGGCCGCGCGGGCGTGTGCATGTCGACGCTGGGTCCCGGTGCGACCAACCTGATCACGGGGGTCGCCGACGCCAACATGGACCGCGCTCCGATCGTCGCCATTGCGGGCCAGGGCGCGACGACACGTTTGCACAAGGAAAGCCACCAGATACTCGATCTGGTTAATCTCTTTGCGCCGATTACCAAGTACAGCACGCAGATTCGCGAAGCCGAGATCGTGCCGGAAATCGTGCGCAAGGCGTTCAAGGTCGCCCAGACGGAAAAGCCGGGCGGCGCCTTCATCGATTTCCCCGAGAACATCGCCGAATTGAAATTCTCCGGCAAACCGATCGAGGTGCAGACGGCTTATACCTCGGACACACCCGACGCCAAGATCGAGCAGGCCGCGAAGATCATCTCCGCGGCGAAGTATCCGGTGATCCTTGCGGGCAATGGCGTCGTTCGCCAGGGCGCGGCCGATGCGCTCGTTTTCTCCAATGCGCTGTCGCTCGGCACCATCGGCCTCAAGGCGCGGGACCTGCCATGGTTCGCGTTCGAGAAAGCGGACGTCGTCATCTGCGTCGGATACGACATGGTCGAGTACCACCCGGACATGTGGAATCCGAACGGAGACAAGACCATCGTCCACATCGACGCGCTGCCGGCCGAGGTCGACGCGCATTACATCGTCGCGATGGGCGCCCTGGGCGACATCACCTCGAGCCTGCGCGGGATTGCGTTGAAGGCGAAACCGCAGAAGAGCGCGCCGTTCAAGACGGTGCGCAAGGCGATCTTCGACGACCGCTCTGGCTATGCCTCCGACGACGGCTTCCCGGTCAAGCCGCAGAAGATCGTGTGGGATTTGCGCGAAGTGCTGGCGCCGGAGGATATCGCCATCTCCGACGTCGGCGCGCACAAGATGTGGATGGCGCGCATGTATCGCGCCGAGCGGCCGAACACCTGCATCATCTCCAACGGTTTCGCCGCGATGGGGATCGCGGTGCCGGGCGCGATTGCCGCCAAGCTCGCCTACCCCGAGCGCAAGGTCGTCGCGGTCACCGGGGATGCGGGCTTCATGATGAACTCGCAGGAGATCGAGACGGCGCTGCGGATGAAAACGCCGTTCGTGGTGCTGATCTGGAATGACGCCGAGTACGGGCTCATCACCTGGCACCAGTTGCGCCATTTCGGCCGTCCCAGCAACATCAGCTTCAAGAACCCCGACTTCGTCAAATACGCCGAGAGCTTTGGCGCGAAGGGCTATCGCGTAGAGCGCACGCAGGATCTCGTGCCCACGCTCAAGAAAGCGCTTGCGGACGACACGGTCGTCATCATCGATTGTCCGGTAGACTATTCGGAAAACATGAAGCTGACCGAGCGCCTGAAGAAACTCGTCAGTCCGGTGTGAGGAACGACCCCGTGAAGATCCATGCCGCCGTATTGAATGCGATGGGCGCGCCGACGCCCTACGCCGACTCGCGCCCGCTCGCCATCGAGGAGCTCGAGCTCGCGCCGCCGGGACCGGGCGAGGTCCTGGTGCGCATCAAGGCGGCGGGCTTGTGCCACTCGGATCTCTCGGTGATCAACAAGGACCGGCCGCGACCGATGCCGATGGCGCTGGGCCACGAAGCGTCCGGCATCGTCGAAGAGCTTGGGGAGGGCGTCACCGATCTGCAGCGCGGCGATCATGTCGTGCTGGTATTCGTTCCCAGCTGCGGCCATTGCCCGCCGTGCGCCGAGGGGCGTCCTGCGTTGTGCGTGCCGGGCGCGGCGGCCAACGGCGCCGGGACGCTGCTGTC
>VBCS01000341.1 GCA_005888955.1 Betaproteobacteria bacterium | reverse complement strand
TCGTTTGGAAAGGTGGGTGTGCCGGTCTTGCCGGCGATCCAGTCGATGTCCTTGCAGGCCTGCGCGTTGAAAACCTGCTCGCAGGCGAGCCGCGACGTGCCCGCGCGATGACCGTAGGAGAGTCCACTCAGGATGACTTCGGCAGCGTCGCGCGACAAGCGAATGGGCTTCGCGTCGGCAAACCCGAAGCGGCTCACCGCCGATTCGAGCGAGCTTGAGCCTTCGGTGCCGACGCCACGCAAGCCGCTCACCAAGTGCGGTGGGCGCAGCTCGGCCTGTCCATTGGCGGCTGCGGCAAGCGAAGCCACCATGCCCGCCACGCCGAGCGCGCTGGCGCGAGCATGTCCCTGTCCCCAGCCCTCGGCAACGATGTCCACGACGTTGCCACCCTTGCATTTCTCCCAGTCGTCTTTGCTCGGCCGCTGCCCGTCCGCACCCGCCGCGCAGGCGTGCACCTTGCCGCTGTCGAGCGCCGTAGGGGGCCGCAACCGAAACGGCGCATCGATCTTGCCGCCAAGGGGCTCGGCGAGCAGCCGGCCATACGGAACGAGCGTGGCGATGGGAGCGACGCCCCCGGAATCGGCTTCCACGTCGACCGCGCGACCGAACAGCAGGTCGCGCTTACCGCAATCGTCTCGCGGCGTCGCGCACCCGCCATTCCAGCCGAATGCCGCCGCCATCGCCTGGATTCGCCACGGGCGCTGGCAATGAACGAATCCCTGGTCGGCACAAAACATTCGATCGAGGAAGCGAGCGGAATTCGACCGTGCGAGCTGGCCACGCAAACTGTCGGCGCCCGGTATCCCGGCGTTGCGCATTCCCGCGCGCTCGCTCGCGAGCCAGCGTGCACCCACGTCCGGGTCGGTGAGAAACGCTTCGGCCATGATCGGCTTGATGACCGACGCGGGCATGGCGTCGTGGAAGACGGCGGCGTTGAGCAGCGCATCCGGGCGATAGCGGGGCGTATACGGCAGGCGCTTGTCGCAACCTGCTCCCCGACCGGGTCCGTCGTATTCCTGTCGCGTGCACGGCGAGAGCGCACCGGCGAGCGCTTCGATGCGTCCGCTGGCCACATCGATCACCGCCACCGCCGCCATGCGGACGACCGCCCGTTCGAGCATGCGATGGCCGAGCGCGCCGCCGGCATCCTCGGCCCGCGAAATTCCGAGCGCACGACAGACGTCCTGGCGGCCGGTGTAGCAGGCCACCGTTTTCTGCGCGAGCTCCTGCACCGAAGGCTCGATGGTGAGGTCGATGGAGAAGCCGACGTCGACGGGCGTGCCGCCGACGTCGATCCGGTTCGGCCCGTAACGATAGCCGGTGGGCGTGTCGTCGAGCACGGCCGACGCGTCGGTGTAAAGGCGGTACAGCGAGCCCGACGGCCGGCGCAGCGTCGAGAGCGACTGCAACATGACGTCGAGCGAAGGCGGTACTTTCCAGCGCTCGTCGTCGACAGCGAGATCCGCGGTGGCCTCGCCGGCGATGCCCGTGGGCGGGGCGGCCTGGCCTCGATCTTCGGCGACGACGAACATCTCCGAGCGCGTGCACAGCTCTGCTTCTGGCGCACGCGACCCAGTCACGAAGTAGGTCGGTATGGGGATGTCGGCCCCCGGCGCGGAATTGCCCATGAAGACGCAGCCCGGCAAGCCGCGCCAGGGGTTCGCGCGTGCGATCTGCCGCGCGGAGATTTCGACAAACTGCTCCGGGCGCCAACGCGAAGTCACCCGCGCCACTTCGGTGCCGCGCCAGGAGAGCACGCTCAGCATGTGCCCGTTCGAGCGCGCGAGCATCGCCGCGGCGCTCGCGATGTCCGCGCACTGCACGGTGAACTTGCGTCCCGGGTAATCGGGTGCTTCAACCGGCAGCCGCAACGCATCGCCGACCGCCTCGAACCAGCGCAGCGCATCGAAGCCCACGGCTCCGCTTACCCGCCGATTCGCACCCGTGCTGAAGCGCTGCAATTCGTCGTCGAGGTCTGCGAGCTGCGCGGCCAGCCGTTGCGCCGGGGACGGCGCCGCCGCACCGGAGCGGGTCAGCGCGCCGCGAATGCGGTCCAGCACTCTGCCCTGCCCACTCCACGTTCCTCGGCACTGCGGGACGCCGTCGAGCAGCAAGCCCGCCGTAGGTAGACCCACCTTCACTGTGTCGCGTCGCACGATGGCACGCTCGAAGGTCTTCAGCGCAGCGACCTGACGCACGCTGACGTGACGATCGCCGTTGCGCACCGTTGGGCCTGCCGGATCGAGGGGCCGAACCACGCCGACCACAAGCAGCACCAGGAGCAGCACCGGCACGACTGCGGCGCTCGCCACAATCGCGAACTCGAGCAGCGTCGTTGCGCGTCCTTCAGCCATGTGCCGTCCGCGCCGGCAGGTTGACGTTGATGGCGAGGCCGAGCAACGCCATGTTCACGAGCAGCGAAGTCATGCCGAAGCTCACGAAGGGGAACGTCACTCCGGTGAGCGGCAACACGGCGAGATTCCCCGCCACCGTGACCGCAAGCTGGCAGAGCGCGAGCACGACCCACGTGACACCGACCCAGGAGAGCAGAGCCTGATCGTCGTTGACGACGCGGTCGGACGCTGCAACCAGGCGCGGCTCGCCGCGCGTCACGCGCCCATGGTGGCGAATCAGCCGGTGCAGCCAGATCGCACAGCCGATCACAACGGCCCACGCCGCGGTCCAGCCGAACGCCCCCACCAGCGCCGTCAAGGTGTAGTCGCTCTGGATCTGCGCCGGTACGCCGGCGCAGCCGGCACCGCCCGCATGACCGCACCAGGGAACCGCGCCAAGCCCGAAGCCCGCCGCCGGCGCTGCCTGCTGGAACCAGGTCACGAGCGCGAGCTGATCGTTGGCCGATGCCAGCGGCGCGGCGAGATTTTCCAGTCGACCGGCGGTGACATCGTCGAGCGCGCCGAGCTCGAACAGCGCGAGCGTGATCCCGAAGATCCAGATCACGAACAACGCCATCGCCAGCGCAAAGGCCGCGCGATACGCGCCGCTGCGCTGGTGCCACCACATCGCAATCGAGGCGGCGACGAATGCGCCGGCGCCGTAGCCTGCGATGAGCAGCGGACCCATGTCGCGCGTGATCAATTGGACGCCGATCAGCACCAGGACCACGCACAGCAACGGCCATACGTAACGCACGAGCGAGCCGAGCGAGCTGCCGCTGCGGGCCAGCCGCTCCGTCAGCGGATCGCCGCGAAGGAAGAAGAACCACGAAGCGCCGACGATGAGCCACAGCCGCGCGACCTCCGAGGTGACCTGCGGCAGGTTCATCAGCAGTGCGCCCACTGCTGCGACGAGACTGATCATCAGCAAGACGACCCCTGCGATCATGACCACAGAGCCGACGCGCCGTCCGATGCTGCTCGCCAATGCGTCGATCAGCGAGAGCGTCCAGCCGAGCGCGCGCCCCAGCAACTGGCGCAGAAAAACGACCACGGTCAAGGTGA
>VBCS01000339.1 GCA_005888955.1 Betaproteobacteria bacterium | reverse complement strand
ACTGGTCGACGCGCGGCATGAGCGCCGCGATCACGGCGTCGATGTCCTTGTCGGCCATGATGCCGAAGACGGCCAGCGTCTGTGGATGAAAGCCCATTGCCGCGACGGTGTCGGCAAGCACCCGCGCCGCTTGCACATTATGGGCGACGTCGAGCACCGTCACCGGTCGTCCCGGTAACACCTGGAACCGGCCCGGCAATTCGATGCTGACCAGCGCATCGCGCACCGCGCCCATGTCGACCGGGAGGTGCGCACGCAAGGCGTCGAGCGCGGTCAGCGCGGCCGCGGCATTGGCCAGCTGGTAGACGCCGCGGAGCGCCGGATAGGGCAGGCCGTGGCGCGCTCCGCCGGGACCGAAGTAGCGCCACTGCATCTCCCCCGCGACGAAACCGAAATCGACGCCGATTCGAAGCAGGACCGCGCCGATCGCACGCGCGTGGTCTACGAGCGCGGTCGGCGGGTCCGGATCGGCGCAGACGGCGACGCGGCCGGTGCGGAAGATGCCGGCTTTCTCGCGGCCGATATCCTCGCGCGTGAGCCCCAGGTAGTCGGTGTGGTCGATCGCGATGGTCGTGACGACCGCCACATCGGCGTCGACGATATTGACCGCGTCCAGGCGCCCGCCGAGCCCGACTTCGAGCACCAGAGCGTCCGTTTGCACGCGCGCGAACAGCCACAGCGCCGCGAGCGTTCCGAATTCGAAATACGTGAGAGGTATGTCCTGCCGCACGGCTTCGACCGCAGCGAACGCGGCGGTGAGCTCGACATCGGTCGCCTCCGCGCCGGCGATGCGCACGCGCTCGTTGTAGCGCAGCAGATGCGGCGAGGTATACAGTCCGACGCGATACCCGCCGGCGGAAAGCATGCGTTCAAGAAAGGCGGACGTCGAACCCTTGCCGTTGGTGCCCGTCACCGTGACTACGGGACACGCGGGCGCGAGCGCAAGCCTGTCGTGAACCGTGCGTACGCGCTCGAGGCCGAGCGAGATCGCCTTCGGGTGGAGTGTCTCGAGGTAGGCGAGCCATGCGGCAAGCGAAGTCGGGTGGCTCATGCCGCGTGCGCCAGCGCCGCCTCCGACCGCAGCGCCCTCGAGGGTCGCGTCAACTCGTCGGCAGCGGCTGCCGCTGCAAAAGGGCGAGCAGGCGCGGCAGCTCGTCGCGGAGCTGCCGGCGATCGACGATCATGTCGATGGCGCCCTTTTCGAGCAGGAATTCGGCGCGCTGAAAACCGTCGGGCAACTTCTCGCGCACGGTCTGCTCGATCACGCGTGGTCCGGCGAATCCGATCAACGCGCCGGGCTCGGCGATCACGATATCGCCGATCATGGCAAAGCTCGCCGATACGCCGCCCATGGTCGGATCGGTCAGCAGCGATACGAAAGGCAGCTGCGCCTTGGTCAATTCCTGCAGCACCGCAGTCGTCTTGGCCATCTGGAACAGGGAGCTGACCCCCTCTTGCATGCGCGCGCCGCCGCTCGCGGTAATGCAAACAAAGGACACCTGGTTCTCGTATGCGACGCGCACGCCGCGCACGAAGCGCTCGCCGACGACCGACCCCATCGAGCCGCCCATGAAATCGAACTCGAACGCCGCGAGCACCAGGGGCACCGACTTGATGCTTCCCTGCATGACGACGAGCGAGTCGGTTTCGCCCGTTTCCTCAAGCGCCGCCACGAGACGTTCCGGATATTTCTTCGTATCCTTGAACTTCAGGCTGTCGACCGGCACCACTTCGGAGCCGATCTCGTAGCGGGCCTCCGCGTCGAGCAATTGCTCGATGCGCTCGCGCGCGTTGATGCGACCGTGATGGCCGCATTTCGGGCAGACGTTGAGGTTCTTCTCCAGATCGGTGCGATACAGCACCGCTTCGCATGCCGGGCACTTGACCCAGAGCCCTTCGGGCATCGATTTCTTGTTAACGCCCGGCGTCGCCTTGATCCGCGGCGGTAGGAGCTTTTGCAACCAGCTCATGCGTTCCCCCTAAAGGCTAGCGAACCAAAGTCAAGCCGCTCTTTTGGCGACCTTATCGACCGCGACGCGTATGGCCGCGAGCCAGGATGCGGCGCGCTCCCCCGCTTCGCTCGCCGGGCTCGCTTCGATTTCCTGAATGATGCGACTGCCGATGACGACCGCGTCGGCGTGCGCGGCGATCGCCTGCGCGCTGGCCGCGTCGCGGATGCCGAAGCCGACACCGACAGGCAATGCGACGTGCTTGCGGATTTCGGCGAGCTTGGCGATGACCTCGCCGGTGTCGAGATGCCCTGCACCGGTGACGCCCTTGAGCGAGACGTAATAGACGTAGCCTCGCGCCATGCGGCCGACTGCAACGATGCGCGCCTCCGGTGTCGTGGGCGAGAGGAGAAAGATCGGCGCGAGTCCGCGCGCGTCGAGCAGCGCCGCGAACTCGCCTGCTTCCTCGGGCGGATAGTCGATGACGATGACCCCGTCGACGCCGGCTTGTTGCGCACGCGTTGCAAACTCCGCCACACCCATCGCTTCGATCGGATTGGCGTAGCCCATGAGCACGACCGGCGTCGCCGCATCCTTGCTCCGGAACGCAGCGACCATGTCGAGCACATCGCTCAAGGACACGTCTTGCGCCAATGCGCGCTCGGAAGCACGCTGGATCACGGGGCCGTCG
>VBCS01000335.1 GCA_005888955.1 Betaproteobacteria bacterium | reverse complement strand
GCTCATCATCGACGCGCGCTGGCAGTGGAACCTGTTGCGACAGGTGCGGGCTACGGACGCGCAGTACGCCGGCAAATCCTGGCATGACCGTCACCTCGCCGCCGAGGACGGGCCACTGTTCGCATTCATCGAGCAAGTGCGTGCGAAGCTGCCTCCGCCGCCGGCACGCGTATTCATGGTCGCTGATGCGCATTACTTCCGCGAGCGTGGCGCCTATCACCTGTATCCGTATAACGTCTACTTCGATCCTTGGGCCAATTCGATGCCGCCACCCTCCGCGGTGCGGCCGGGGGACTATCTGGTCGTCTATCAGAGCCGGGGCGTGCAATACGACCCGTCACGGCAGCGCCTGCGTTGGGACGGTTCCGCCCCCATCGATGCGGAATTGCTGCTGGCGGACACGGGTGGCGCACTGTTCCAGATACGCTGAATGGAGCACCTAGCGCTCGCATTCGGTTTGGCGTTGCCTTGGGCTTTGGGGATTGCATTGCTGCTGGCGCTCGACTGGCCGCGATCGTCCGCCGGTGATGGCGACCGTTCCGCCGGCAGCGCCGCGCTGCGTCTGGGCTACGGTTATTTCATCGGCGCGCTCGCGCTGACGCTATGGATGCACGCGCTCTCCGCCACGGGCGTCGGCTTCGGCAGGATCTCGATCGGCGCACCTCTGCTCGTCGCGGTCGTCGCATTGTTTGCCTGGGCCACGCGGCGCAACCGCATTTCGATCGCGGCCGTACGCAACGCAACATCAGCCTTGGTGCGACCGCAGCTCACGCGCTGGCAGCAATGGGCCTGGATGCTGCTGCTCGCATGGCTTGGCTTGCGCTTCGCTTCGATCGCCGCCGAGATCATGTGGCGACCGCTGTATCCCTGGGACGCGTGGGGGCAGTGGGCGACGAAAGCGCGCGTGTGGTTCGAGCTCGGGCGCATCGTGCCCTTCGCGCGCGCCGACGTCTGGCTCTCCGGCGCAACCGCGGCGTATTTCGATGCCTCTCCCGACAATCCGTCGACTGTCCCCCTGCTGCAGGTCTGGAGCTGCGTCGCGCTTGGCCGTTGGGATGATTCGGCGATGAACTGGCCCTGGCTTTGCATGCTCCTTGCGCTCACGCTGGCCGTTTACGGATCCTTGCGCAGTGCCGGGCTCTCTTTGCTGGGCGCGCTGATCGGCGCCTATCTCGTCGCGTCGCTACCGCTGCTCGATACGCACGCAGCGCTCGCGGGCTATGCCGATCTCATGCTGGCGGGTGTCTACACCTGTGCGGCGCTGGCGCTCCATCGCTGGGTGCTACGCCGCGACGCCTGCGACCGCGCGCTGGTACTGCTTCTCGCGCTCGCCTGTCCTCTGGTCGAGACATCCGGCTTGGTGTGGGCGCTGACGCTTGTCCCCGGCGGCGTCGTCGCAACCTTCCCGCGGCGCGGGCCGAAGCTCGTGGCCTTCGGCTTCGGCGCGGCGGCGCTTGTGGTGCTCGCCTTCGCGCGATTCGAGCCTGCGCTCCTCGGCCACAGCCTGCACCTCGACTACCAGCCGCGGTGGCATTCGCTCGCCGACGCGTACTTGTTTTTCGGCAACTGGCATCTCCTGTGGTATGTCGTCATTGTGCTGGCGATCATCGGCGCGCGGCGCCTCGTACGACCGCCGCTGGCGCCGCTAGCGCTGATCGTCGCCTCGGGGCTCGGCGTCTTGTTCATCGCATTTGCGTTCCCCAGCGCAACGTCGGTTGCCCAATTCGGCACAGCCAATCGCGCGACGCTGCCGCTGGCGCCGCTGCTCACCTGCCTCTGCGTTCTGCTGTGGCGCGAACTGACGATGCCGGAGGTGGCGCCGAAGCCGCAGGCGGCGCAGCAACGCGCGGGCTCGGACAGCGTGGTCGCCGCCGATGCTTGAGCTCTCCAGCGTCACGCTCTGCTGCCTGGATACCGCGAACCCCGAGCTCGCGCTGCGCGCGCTGCGATGTTCCGTATCGGGAATCCGCTTCGCCCGCACGCTGTTCCTGACCGACCGCGCGTACGACGCGCCGGGCATCGACGTCCGCGTGGTCGCACCGCTGGAATCGCGCGAGGCGTATTCGGCGTTCGTTCTGAAAACGCTCGTCGAGCATATCGACACCGCACATGTTCTGCTCATCCAATGGGACGGTTATGTCATCAATCCCGCGGCGTGGCGCACCGAGTTTCTCACCTGTGATTACATCGGCGCCAAATGGTTCTGGCACACCAGCCAGAAGGAGGCGCTGCACGACGCGATGCGCGTCGGCAACGGAGGCTTTTCGCTGCGCTCGCGGAAGCTCCTCATCGCGCTGCAGGATTCCCGGGTCGAGCTTGCCGGACCCGAGGACGAAACGATCTGCCGCGTCTTCCGGCCGTTGCTCGAGCGCGAGCACGGCATCGTCTTCGGCTCGGAAGCGCTCGCGGATGCATTTGCCTTCGAGGTCGCGTATCCGATCGGCAAACCCTTCGGCTTTCACGGACTGTTCAACTTCTGCCGCGTAGTGCCGCCCGATGAAATCGTGGAGCTGACGCGGCTGTTCACACCCGAGATCGCGCGCTCGCCGCAGCTCCTTCAGCTTGGCCGCAATTGCATGGCGATGGGCCAATGGCGGGCAGCCGCGGCGATCTTCCAGCGTATTCTCGACGTGGACCCGACGCATGCCGAAGGCACGGCGGCGCTGGCAACAGCGTCCACCAATGCCGCGACGGTTCCGACGGCGGGCCGTAACGATCCCTGCCCCTGCGGCAGCGGCAAGCGGTACAAGCATTGTCACGGCGCCGCGGGTGCAAGCGCGATGGTTGGAGCATCGGTGGCGTCTGAAGATCGCTTGAAGCAGGCGCTCGCGTTGCATCAGCGCGGCGCGCCCGGCGACGTGGCCGCGGCCGAAGCGACGTATCGCGACGTGCTCGCGCGGGAGCCGGACAACGCGCTGGCGCAACACTTTCTCGGCGTGATCCACTATCAGCGCGGCGAGCTCGCCACCGCATTGCCGCTGCTCGAGCGCGCGGTCGCCGCACGGCCCGGCGAGGCGGAGTTCCACAACAATCTCGGGTTGGCGCTGGCCGCCGCGGATCGCGAGACCGATGCCCTCGCCGCGTATCGCGCGGCGCTCTCGCTCAAGCCCGATCACGCCGTCGCCTGGAACAATCTCGGCCTTGCCCTGCAGGCGCGGAACGATGTCCGCGCCGCTATCGACGCCTACCGGCACGCGCTTGCGCTCCAGCCCGACTTCGCGCACGCGCGCTGGAACCTCTCGCTGGCGCTCCTGCTCGACGGCCAGTTTGCCGAGGGCTGGCGCGAATAC
>VBCS01000334.1 GCA_005888955.1 Betaproteobacteria bacterium | reverse complement strand
TCGGCAAGGATGGCAGTGTAGTAGCCCGTTCCGCTGCCGATGTGGACGACTGTCTCACCCGACCTTAGCGCCAGAGATTCAATCCAAGCGGCAAGGCTGCTCGGCTCACCGTTGTTAAGTCCCCGGGCGGAATCGATGCCGATTAAGACGTCGCCATAGACGTGGATGGGATCATCACTGTCAGTGCTGCGGTAACTCCAACTGCCATCATCGGCAAACACACAAATCTGCCATGGCCCGTGTCCCACAAATCTCTCGCGCGGGACCTTGGCGAATGCCTCGACCAACCCGTCGGAGGTGAGGTGCGCCGTTGCGCGCAATTCCTCAGCGAAGCGACGACGCAATGTTGCGAGCTCGCTCACGATAATGCAGCCTGACGGACAGCCCTGACGCCACAAGTTGAGCGGCCGCACCGGCTTGGCCGAAGGGTCTGCCGGTTGGTCCGCATTGAATGACGGCTTACGCCACGTCATTTGAAGTATCATTTGCATCGAGAGCGCGTTCGGCCAAAAATTTGCCGAGATAACTCACGATGCCGACGTGCACTTTTCGAAAGCTCGCGCGAGGGTTGATGCAGATATATGAGATGCGCATCGTTCCAACGCGAAAGCCGCACCGAAGCCCATGATTGTCTCTCAATGGCGATGCCCACGCCAAGCCTCGTGCAAGACACTGAAATCGCGATGACTGTCCGCGCCGCAGTCCTGGACCTGTTGCGTGCCTTCGGGATGACTTCGATCTTCGGCAACCCCGGCTCCACGGAGTTGCCGCTGTTTCGAGGTTTCCCCCAGGACTTCCGCTACGTGCTCGGCCTGCAGGAAGCGGTAGTCGTGGGCATGGCGGACGGCTACGCGCAGGCGACGCACAACGCCGCCTTCGTCAATCTGCATTCTGCGGCGGGCGTGGGTCACGCGATGGGCAACATCTTCACCGCCTACAGGAACCGCACGCCGCTCGTCATCACCGCGGGCCAGCAAGCTCGCTCGATCCTCCCGTACGATCCGTTCCTGTTTTCGGCCCAGGCCACGGAGCTTCCCAAGCCGTACGTGAAATGGAGCTCGGAGCCGGCGCGCGCCGAGGATGTTCCGCTCGCCATCGCGCGCGCCTACTACATCGCTATGCAGCCACCGCGCGGACCGGTGCTCGTTTCGATTCCAGCCGATGACTGGGCGAAGCCCTGCGAGCCGGTCGCGGCGCGCGTCGTGAGCACCGAGATCCGACCCGAGCCGCGTGTTCTGGACGCGATCGGCGAAGCTCTCGACACCTCGCTGCGTCCCGCGTTCGTCGTCGGCGCGGCGGTCGATCGCGACGGCGCCTGGAGCGACGTGGTGCGGCTCGCCGAGCGGCACAACGCGGCGGTGTGGGTGGCGCCGATGTCGGGCCGTTGCAGCTTCCCCGAAGATCACGCGCTCTTCGCCGGATTCCTTCCCCCGATGCGCGAGAAGCTCGTGAGTCTACTTGCGGGACACGATGTCATCTTCGCGGTCGGCGCTGCCGCATTCACCTACCACGTTGAAGGCTCCGGGCCGCATCTTCCCGCGGGCGCCCGACTCGTGCAATTGATCGACGATCCGAACATTGCCGCCTGGACGCCGCAGGGCACGTCCGCGGTAGGGAGCATTCGCCTCGGTGTGGTGGATCTGCTGGCGCGCGAGCCCCCGCAACCGCGCGGGCGCCCTGCCCCGCGCCGCGAGCCGCCGCGCGTCGAGCCTTCGACGCCGATGTCCGTCGCCTTCGTCATGCAAACGCTTGCCGCGATCCGGCATCCTGCGTCGATCGTCGTGGAGGAAGCGCCGAGCTCGCGGCCGGCGATGCAGTGCTATCTGCCGATCCTGCGCAGCGAAACGTTCTACACGATGTGCAGCGGCGGGCTCGGCTACGCCATGCCGGCGGCCGTCGGGGTTGCGCTGGGCAAGCCGGGCGCGAAAGTCATCGGCCTGATCGGCGACGGATCGAGCATGTACTCTATCCAGGCCCTATGGAGCGCCGCTTAGCTTGCGCTACCGATCACGTTCATCGTTCTCAAGAACCGGCGCTATGCCGCGCTGCAGGAGTTCGCGCCGACCTTCGGCTTCGAACTCGACGAGCCGCTGGCGGGAACCGAGCTGCCGGATATCGATTTCGTGGCGCTGGCGCGTGGTCAGGGATGTCGCGGCGTGAACGTGAACGAGGCGCAGCACTTGCGCGATGCGCTGATCGACGCGCTGCAGGCGCCCGTTCCGACGCTTGTGGAAGTGGATGTCGCCTGAACCGATTCACCGCAGGTTGTTGCTGACCAACAGCGTTCCAGACCCACAACAAGAGGAGGCACCATGTCGATCACTTCAGCAGTGGGGCGCAGCGCCGTCGCATTGATCGCAGCCTGCGCACTGTGCGCTCACGCGGTCGCGCAGACCTGGCCGTACAAGCCGGTCAAGTTGATCGTCAACTTCCCGCCCGGTGGCGTCGCGGACACGCTCGCCCGCGCCATTGCGCCCGGTATCTCCGAGGCAATCAAGCAGCCCGTCGTGGTCGACAATCGCCCCGGGGCGAACGGGGCGATCGGCGCCGACGCGGTCGCAAAGTCGCCCGCCGACGGCTACACGTTCCTCGTCACATCGGGGGGCGCGATGACCGTCGATCCGTTCATCTATGCGAATCTTCCTTACGACACGCAGAAAGACTTGACACCCGTGGCGTCACTCGCGATCGTGCGCGTCTTTCTAATGGTTCATCCCTCGGTGCCCGCGAAGAACCTCAACGAGTTCGTCGCCTACGCGCGCGCGAATCCCGGCAAGCTTTCCTACGGCTCGGCGGGCAGCGGCAGCTCCCCGCACATCGCTGCGGAAATGTTCACGCGCGCGGCGAAGATCGAGGCAACCCACGTCCCGTACAAGGGAGCGGCCCCTGCTCTCAACGACCTGCTGGGCGGGCAGGTGCAGTTCATGTTCGATCCCGGTCCGGGCCTGCAACATGCGGCCACCGGCAAGTTGATGGTGCTCGCTGTCGCGAGCGCCAAGCGCGCTTCACGATATCCCGATATCCCGACTCTCGAGGAACTGGGCATGCGGGTCGATGCGGACACGACGTTCGGCGTCTATGCGCCCACACGCGTGAGCCCCGCGATCATCGAACGGATGAACAGGGAGATCAACCGAACGTTGAATTCACCGGTGCTGGTGGACAACATGGCCCGGCTGGGTGGCGACGTTGCGCCGATGACGATCCAGGACTTCGTAAGCCGGCAGGCAGCTGATCGCGCGCGCTATGGTGCGTTCATCAAGGAGGCCGGCATCAAGGTGGATTGATGCGGCGGATTAGCTTCGTGGCGGCTCACCTTCTCGCCACAGCCTTGAAGAACGTATAACAAAACGTCCCGTCTGCTTCCGCTGTCCGGTA
>VBCS01000336.1 GCA_005888955.1 Betaproteobacteria bacterium | reverse complement strand
GGCAAAATCAAGGAAGACCAGTTTTTCGGCCGTGTCGAGACATATCGTGGGGACGTCATCGTCAAATTGGCCGTCAAGGACCCGAAGCCGGGCCAGCAAATCGTGATCGCAGCCGAGTCTCAAGGCTGCGCCGACATCGGTATTTGCTACCCCCCGACCGTGCAAAGGGTCACATTGGCGTTGCCGGCAGGCACTGTCGTACCGGACGCGCGCGGCGATTCCCCCAAGAAGAGCTGGTTCAACTGAAGAGCGGGCTCAACCGGGTACACCCGCTCAGTAGTAGGTGCTCGCTATCAAAGCGATAACCGCCAGTCTTCGGAAGATAATCGTTCCTGCGGCGGCGGGAGCCGTCGCCTTGGGCCTCGGAATCGGGGTGGCACTGTGGGACCGTCATCCTTCGGATGCGGCCGCGTTGCTTGCACTCTCGCTTCCTGACGTTCAGGGAAGGCCGCAGTCTCTGAGCCAGTGGCGAGGAAAGGTGCTCGTCGTCAACTTCTGGGCGACGTGGTGCGAGCCCTGCCGGGAAGAGATGCCCCAATTCGTTCAAGCTCAACGCGAGCTCGGACCCAGGGGCTTGCAATTTATCGGCATCGCCGTGGACCAGCCGGACAAGGTCATCCAATTCGCGAGCGAGCTCGATTTGAATTACCCCGCGCTTATTGGCGGCTACGATGCGTTCGAGCTTTCCAGACCTTTGGGAAACCGGCTCGCAGCCCTGCCTTTCACCGTTATCATCGATCGTGAGGGACGCGTAGCCCATACGCAGCTTGGTCCGCTCAAAAAGGGCCAACTGCGGTCTATTGTAGGCAATTTACTCTAACATAGGCCCTTAACGGCGTAAGCAAACATCGAGCCTGGCCTGCTCGGCTATTCTGGAAAAAGCGCTGTCATCCGCTCTAACGCGGCGGCAAGCGGTATCCCTGACGATTTTGGCGCCTGCCCCGGCACTAGCTGGAAATAACGTCATGCTGGACAATCTGCGGCGATCTCCCCCAAACTTGCAGCTACTTCGGAAGCGTTCCGGCGCGGCGCAAACAGTGAAGTGGCGGACTCGAGCCAGGCGCCAGGCGGTCGTCGATTTTAGGGGGTACAGGGTCGATGGATCTGCGCAAGCTCAAAACCTTGATTGAGCTCGTCGAAAGCTCGGGCATTGCAGAGCTCGAAATCTCGGAGGGGGAGGAACGGGTGCGAATCACTCGCTCGCTGCCGCCAGGGACGCCATCCGCGACGGCGCAGGGTGCCCAGGTGATTGCTCCAGCGGCGGCGCTGGCGTCTTCGCAAGCGACATCCGGGGCCGTGGCACCACAGGCAGAGTCCGAGGGACACGTTGTCAAGTCGCCGATGGTCGGGACCTTCTATCGATCCGCTTCCCCTGGCGCCAAGCCCTTCGTCGAAATCGGCGACGAGGTACAGGTCGGCGATCCGCTGTGCATCATCGAGGCGATGAAGCTCATGAACGAAATCGAAGCCGACCGAGCGGGAGCAGTCAAGGCAATCCTCATCGAGAACGGGCAGCCGGTGGAATATGGCCAGGCGCTCGTCGTCATCGGCTGAGCATGCACGCGCCGCGGTCGGCGGATGCGCGGCATCCGTTATGGCCGTCTCTTTCCCGGACCGAAGCCCATGCCGACCAAGACCGACGGCCAATTGTTCGACAAGGTCCTGATCGCCAATCGAGGCGAGATCGCGTTGCGCATCCAGCGCGCCTGCCGCGAGCTTGGCATCAAAACGGTGGTCGTACATTCCGAGGCGGACGCCGACGCGAAGTACGTACGCCTTGCCGATGAATCGGTTTGCATCGGTCCGCCGCCATCGGCGCTGAGCTACCTCAACATCCCGGCGATCATAAGTGCAGCGGAAGTGACCGACGCGCAGGCGATCCATCCGGGTTACGGCTTCCTCTCGGAAAACGCCGACTTCGCCGAAAAAGTCGAGAAAAGCGGCTTTGTCTTCATCGGCCCGCGTCCGGACACGATTCGGCTCATGGGCGACAAGGTGAGCGCGAAAATTGCGATGACCAAAGCCGGCGTGCCGTGCGTGCCCGGGTCCGTTGGCGCGCTGCCGGACGACTCGAAGGAAGTGATCAAGCTCGCGCGCGAGATCAAATACCCGGTGATCATCAAGGCGGCCGGCGGCGGCGGCGGCCGCGGGATGCGCGTGGTCCACACGGAAGCCGCGCTGTTGCCTGCGGTCAGTCTTACGAAGGCGGAAGCAGGCGCGGCATTCGGCAATCCAACGGTGTACCTGGAGAAATACCTCGAGAACCCGCGCCACATCGAGATCCAGGTACTGGCCGATGAGCACAAGAACGCCGTCTACCTGTTCGAGCGCGATTGCTCGATGCAACGTCGGCATCAGAAGATCATCGAGGAGGCTCCCGCTCCGGACATCCCCCTGCGCTCGCTCACGCGAATCGGCGAACGCGCTGCCGACGCCTGCCGCAAGATCGACTATCGCGGCGCCGGGACATTCGAGTTCCTGTATCAGGACGGCGAGTTCTTCTTCATCGAGATGAACACGCGCATCCAGGTGGAGCATCCGGTCACTGAGCTGATCACGGGCATCGACCTCGTGCAGCAGCAATTGCGCGTTGCAGCCGGCCAGAAGCTCGCCTTTCGGCAGCGCGACATCGTGCGCCGCGGCCACGCCATCGAATGCCGAATCAACGCCGAGGATCCCGAAACGTTCGTGCCCTCGCCCGGGCGTATCACCTCGTATCATGCGCCGGGCGGACCTGGCATCCGCGTCGATTCGCACGTGTATCATAATTATCTCGTGCCGCCGGATTACGACTCGATGGTCGGCAAGGTCATCGCGTACGGTGACACGCGCGAGCAGGCGATCGCCCGCATGCGCGTGGCGTTGTCCGAAATGGTCGTCGAGGGTATCAAGACCAACATTCCGCTGCATCAGGAGCTGTTGCTGGACGATTCGTTTCTGCGCGGCGGCACGTCGATCCATTACCTCGAGCAGCGGATGGACAAGCGCAAACAAGCCGCGTGATTCCCGCTACGCGCAGCGCCTCAGTTTGCAGCCACCAACGCGCG
>VBCS01000049.1 GCA_005888955.1 Betaproteobacteria bacterium | reverse complement strand
CCGCGACGCTGAACGAGGTGCGCAACCGCGTGCGCACTGGCGTCGCCGCGCCGGAAGCCGTCGTCGACGTGCGTGCTGCCGTCGCCGCCATGCGCCTGATCAAGGACGCCGAGGAGGTGAACCTGCTGCGCCGGGCCGCGGAAATCTCGAGCGGCGCGCATCGCCGAGCTATGGCGCGCACGCGCCCCGGCTGGTTCGAGTACCAGGTCGAAGCCGAGCTCGCGCACGAGTTCCTGCGCCTGGGCGCGCAGGCCGTCGCGTACCCCTCGATCGTCGCCTCCGGACCGAACGCCTGCGTGCTGCACTACCGCGAGAACGACCGGCAGACGCAAGCCACCGATCTGTTGCTGATCGACGCCGGCTGCGAATACCAGGGCTACGCCTCGGACATCACGCGCACGTTTCCAGTAGGGGGCAGGTTCAGCGGCGCGCAGAAGGCGGTCTACGAGCTGGTGCTTGCCGCACAGCTCGCCTGCATCGAGGCGATCCGGCCGGGTAAAGCGTTTCACGATTACCACCAGGTTGCCGAGCGCGTTCTCGCGCAGGGGCTGATCGACCTCAAGCTGTGCGAAGGCTCTCTCGACGCCGTTCTCGAGTCGGGCACGTACAAGCAGTTCTACATGCACCGCGCCGGGCATTGGCTCGGGCTCGACGTCCACGACGTCGGCTTGTACCGGGTCGACGGCGAGTCGCGTCTGCTCGAGCCCGGAATGGCGCTTACCGTCGAGCCGGGTTGCTACATCCGGCCCGCAGACAGGGTGCCGGAGGAATTCTGGGATATCGGCGTGCGCATCGAGGACGATGTCCTCGTTACCGCGGAGGGCAGCGAAAACTTGACTGCGGCGACGCCGAAGTCTCTGAGCGATGTGGAAGCCGCATGCGAACGCTGACGGCCTCGTTGAAGTGGGCGCCGCTTCGCGTCGCCTCTTAGCTCGGCCGTCAGCGAATAGTTCGCAAGCGCAGCCGCTGGCGTTGCCCGATGCTCCATGATCTCGTCATCGTCGGCGCCGGGCCGGTCGGCGCAACGCTGGCGCTCGCGTTTGCGGATGACGGCCTCGACGCCGTCGCGCTGGACGCTCGTCCGGCCGGCGCGCTCGGGCGTGGCGACCGGTCGCTTGCGCTATCGCACGGCGCACGGCTGATTCTCGAGCGCCTCGGGATCTGGAGCGCGATCGCGGCCACGCGCGACGCGGTCACGCCGATAACCGCCATCGATATTTCGCAGCGCGGTGGCTTCGGGCGCATGCGCCTCGATGCACTGGAACAAGGGCTGCCGGCGCTGGGCTACGTCGTCAGCTATCGAGCCCTGCAGGCCGCGCTCGACGCCGCGCTCGGTCGCGCCGAGAACAGAGTAGTTTACGGCGCAAGGGTCACCGCCATCCGCACGACGCCGTCGTACGCCGCGGTCGACGTGACACAGGCCGGCGCGGGATTGGAGCTCTCCGCGCGGCTGGTCGCGGTCGCCGACGGCGGCGGCGAGTTGATCAGCGGGCTCAAGCGCCATCATCACGATTACGGCCAGGTTGCGGTGGTCGGCAAGCTCGCGCCGCGCGAGCCGCATGGTGGTGTTGCGTTCGAGCGCTTCACGCCCGAGGGCCCCGTGGCGCTCCTCCCAGAAGGCGAGCATTACGGTTTCGTGTGGACCACGACACCGTCGCAGAGCGAGACTCTGTTGGCGTTGCCCGATGCGCAATTCCTGGAGGCGCTGGAGCAAAGATTCGGGTTGCATGCCGCCGCGCGTAACGCGCGGGCCCGCACGCAACCGGCCGGATTCGAGCGCGTCAGCGACAGGCGCGCATTTCCGCTGCGTCTCGAATACGCCGACCGCGTCGTCGGGCAGCGCGTGGTGTTGCTCGGCGACGCGGCACAGGCGCTGCACCCCGTCGCGGGTCAGGGATTCAATCTGGGAATGCGCGACGCCTACGAGCTGGCGCAGGAGTTGCTTGCAACGCCACGCGACGCGATCGGAGCGCGCGATCGCCTCGTCACTTATGCGCGCCGACGTCGTGCCGACCGCGCGGCGGGCATTGCGTTCACGCACGGCCTGCTCGGTATATTCGGAAGCGACGCGCCACTGCTGCGTTGGCCGCGAGGGTTGGCACTCACTATGCTCGATGCGCTGCCGGCAGTGAAGCGCGCGTTCGCGCACGCGATGACTTTCGGCTTGCACTGACATTTGTACAACGTTGCGGCCCGACGCGCGTGTAATTAGCGTTACCGCTGACCACTCGAACACAAACTCGGTATAATGCGCGAGCCTGTCCGAAGCAAATTCCATCGAACTCCAAAGATCGTTCCTGCTGTGCGCATCGGCTCGCATTCCATCGACAACAATCTCGTCGTCGCGCCGATGGCCGGCGTGACGGATCGGCCTTTCCGGCAACTCTGCAAGCGGCTTGGTGCGGGCTTGGCCTTCTCGGAAATGGTCGCGTCGAATCCTCTGCTACGCGGCACCGAAAAGTCGCAGCGGCGTACCGATCACGCCGGCGAAGTCGAACCGATTATCGCGCAGATCGCCGGCGCCGAGCCGACGCAAATAGCCGACGCCGCGCGCTACAACGTTGAGCGCGGAGCGCAGATCATCGATATCAACATGGGATGCCCTGCCAAGAAGGTCTGCAACATTGCGGCGGGCTCGGCGCTGCTGCAGAACGAGGTCCTCGTCGCCGCGATCCTCGACGCGGTGGTCCGCGCCGTCGACGTGCCGGTGACGCTGAAGATTCGCACGGGCTGGAATCGCCAGAACCGCAATGCGGTGCGCATCGCGCGGATCGCCGAGCACGCCGGCATCGCGGCGCTGTCCGTCCACGGCCGCACGCGCGAGTGCGGCTTTGTCGGCGCGGTCGAATACGACACGATACGCGAAGTCAAGCAGGCGGTTGGAATCCCGGTGATTGCCAACGGCGACGTCGACTCGCCGGAAAAGGCTCGCGCCGTCCTCGCCCGGACCGGCGCCGACGCTATCATGATCGGCCGCGCCGCCCAGGGCCGACCGTGGATCTTCCGCGAGATCCGCCATTTTCTCGACCGCGGCGAATGGCTGCCGCCGCCCGGGGCCGAGGAGATTCGCGGCGTCATTCTCGGCCATCTCGCCGATCACTACGCTTTTTACGGCGAGGCGACGGGGATGCGAGTCGCGCGCAAGCACCTGGGTTGGTACGCGAAAGGGCTCAGCGGAGGCGAGGCATTTCGCGATGAAGTCAACCGGCTCGATACGTCAGCGGCACAGATCGCGGCGGTGAACCGGTTTTTCGATCGGCTCGCGGCACGCGCCGACCGGCTCGAATTCACGCCGGCGACGACTGCAGCTCCGTGGGTAGAGGAGGCCCTCGCAGCGTGAAGAGAAGCATTCGCCTTAACGGCACCAACGAGATCGGCCGCAGCGTCGAGAAGTCTCTCGAAGAGTATTTCCGCAAGCTGGACGGCGAGATGCCCCACGGCATCTACGACATGGTCATCACCAACGTCGAGCGCTCGCTGCTCGCGACGATCATGCACCGCGCTGGCGGAAATCAATCGCACGCGGCGGACATGCTGGGGCTGAATCGCAACACCTTGCGCTCGAAGCTTTCCAAGTACGGAATCCGCTAAGTGCCCCGCCGCAAAGCTACTGCGGGGCCGATCTGCGTCGTTGCGCGCTCGCTCGGGATCCTCATGTACTACCGTGTACACTCCGGTCCCTCGCTCGCGAGCGCCTAGCATCTCGGCCTCCTCGCTACGCTTTTCAGCGGGACGCTGGCGGTCTTCGGGCTGAGTCAAGCACCCATTCCTAGTGTCTGCACCAATTTACCAGGCGCTGCTGTCGGTTTCGGACAAGACCGGGCTGGTCGACTTCGCGCGCGGGCTGCATGCGCTGGGCGTGCGCCTGCTTTCGACCGGGGGCACGGCGCGCGCGCTCGCCGATGCGGGGCTGCCTGTCACGGAGATCGGAACGTACACCGGGTTTCCGGAGATGCTCGACGGCCGCGTCAAGACCCTGCACCCGAAAGTGCACGGCGGCATCCTGGCGCGACGCGACCTGGCGACGCACCGGGAGGCGCTCGCCGAGCACGGCATTCCGACGATCGATCTCATCGTCGTCAATCTCTATCCGTTCCGTGAAACGGTCGTGAAATCCGGCTGCACGCTGGACGATGCGATTGAGAACATCGACATCGGCGGGCCGGCCATGGTCCGCTCCGCGGCGAAGAATTACGCGCACGTCGGGATCGTTGTCGACCCCGTCGATTATCCGCCGCTGCTCGAAGAGCTTCGCGCCAACGGCACGATGTTGTCGTCGGCGACGCGGTTCCGGCTCGCCCAAAAGGCCTTCTCGCATACGGCCGCCTACGACGGCGCGATCAGCAATTACCTGACTGCGCGCGATGCGACGGGCGCCGTGCGGGCCTTTCCCGAACGCTGGAACTGGCAAGCGGCCAAGGTCGAGGACTTGCGTTACGGCGAGAACCCGCATCAGCTCGCGGCGTTCTATCGTGACGAACCGCAGGTCGCCGGCGCCATCGCAACGCTCACACAGCTGCAGGGCAAGGAGCTCTCGTTCAACAATATTGCCGACGCCGACACGGCGTGGGAGTGCGTGAAAACCCTCGCCCAGCCCGCGTGCGTGATCGTAAAGCACGCGAACCCCTGCGGCGTCGCGATCGCTGCGACGCCGCTCGACGCGTACCGCAAGGCGTTCGCCACCGACCCTAGCTCCGCGTTCGGCGGCATCATAGCTTTCAACTGCGAGGTCGACGCCGCGACCGTCGAGGCGGTGAGCTCCCAGTTTCTAGAGGTGCTGATCGCGCCCGGCTACACGCCGGATGCGTTGCCGGTGATCGCGAGGAAGGCCAACGTCCGCGTGCTCGCGGTGCCGTACGCGGCCGGGCAGGGCGGCAACGCGTGGGACATGAAACGCATCGGCGGCGGGATGCTGGTGCAGACGCCGGACACGCGCAACGTGGCGCAGGAAAAGCTCGAGCTCGTCACCCGGAAAGCGCCCGGTGCTGCGGAGCTCGCCGATCTGATCTTCGCCTGGCGCGTCGCCAAGTACGTCAAGTCCAACGCGATCGTCTACTGCGCCGACGGCCGGACACTGGGGATCGGCGCCGGGCAGATGAGCCGCGTCGACTCGACGCGCATCGCGGCGCTCAAAGCGGCCAATGCCGGGCTGTCGCTTGCCGGATCGGTGGTCGCGTCGGATGCATTCTTTCCATTCCGCGACGGGCTCGACGTCGTCGCCGACAACGGTGCAGTCGCCGTGATCCAACCCGGCGGCAGCGTGCGCGACAAGGAAATCATCGCCGCGGCCGACGAGCGCGGGCTGGCGATGGTGTTCACCGGAATCCGCCATTTCAGACATTAGCAGACTAGAAGGGATTGGTTCTTGAAGCGATCGATCATCGCCGGCCTCATCGCGCTGGGTCTGCCGGGCCCCGCATCTGCGCTCGAATGCGCCGATTTCTGGTCATGGGTCGATAAAGGCTGCCGCCGCGTCGTCGACACCTACCGGCACGGCGGGAACTCGGTCCTCGTCTCCGGGTACGAATGGCACGTTCCTGCCACCTGGACGCCCGAGGCGCGCGCACGGGAAAACGAGAAGGCGTGGGGCGCCGGATGGGCACGCTCCCGCGAGCAGCCCAACGGGGACACCGAAAACGTCTTCCTCCTGGTGTTCTCGGATTCACATCGACATGCTCAATACAATCTCGGGTACACCTGGACAACCTATTGGGGCGCCCGTGAAGGACTGCAACCGGGATTGGGGTACGCCGCCGCGGTCATCAAGCGGCCCGACATCGCGAACGGCTGGCCGGTCCCGGTCGTGCTGCCGCTGTTTACGCTGCGCTACCAGAAATTCGAGCTGCTATCCACCTACATCCCGACGGTCGGCGGCGGAGTCAACCACGGCAGCGTCCTGTACGTCTTCGGCAAGATCGAGTTGAAGTGATCGCCTCGCGATGAACGTGCTCGTCATCGGGGGCGGCGGTCGCGAACACGCCCTCGCCTGGAAGATCGCGCAGTCGCCGCGCGTCGCGAAGGTCTTCGTCGCGCCCGGCAATGCCGGCACGGCGGTCGAGCCGGCGCTCGTCAACGTTGCAGTTACGACGATCGCGGATCTGGTCGCGCTGGCGCAAGCCGAGCAGATCGCGCTGACCATCGTCGGTCCGGAGGCTCCGCTCGCCGCGGGCATCGTCGACGCGTTCCGCGTAGCGGGCCTCAGAGTCTTCGGGCCGACGCAGGCGGCAGCGCGGCTCGAGAGCTCCAAGGATTATGCGAAGGCCTTCATGGCGCGCCACGGGATTCCGACGGCCACGTATCGATCGTTCACCGCTGCCGAAGAAGCGCACGCGTACGTCGCGGAACGCGGTGCGCCGATCGTTGTGAAGGCCGACGGCCTGGCCGCGGGCAAGGGGGTCGTCGTGGCGACGCGTGTCGACGAGGCGCATGCCGCCATCGACGCGATGCTCGTCTCCAACGGTTTGGGAATCCACCATAACCCGACGGGCGCGCGCATCGTCATCGAGGAACACCTTGCCGGTGAGGAGGCGAGCTTTATCGTGATGGCTGACGGCCGCAACGTGCTGCCGCTCGCGTCGTCGCAGGATCACAAGCGCCTGCTCGACGACGATCAGGGACCCAACACCGGCGGCATGGGTGCATACTCGCCCGCGCCGATCGTGACTCCGGCGGTGCACGCGCGCATCATGCGCGAAATCATCCTGCCGACGGTCCAGGGCATGGCGGACGAAGGGGCTCCCTACACGGGATTTCTCTACGCCGGTGTGATGATCGACGCCGCGGGCAACCCGCACACATTGGAGTTCAACTGCCGGCTCGGCGACCCGGAAGCGCAGCCGATGATGTTGCGGCTGAAGTCGGATCTGGTCGAGCTGACGGTGCATGCGACGAACGGCGCACTCGATCGCATCGATGCCGAGTGGGATCGCCGCGCGGCTCTGGGCGTCGTGCTCGCGGCCGCCGGATATCCCGACCGCCCGCGCAGGGGCGACCCGATCTCCGGCCTGGACGCGACGCCCGAGAACTGCAAGGTGTTCCACGCCGGGACTGCACTCGCCGACGGCCGTCCCGTGACGGCGGGCGGACGCGTGCTCTGCGTCACCGCGCTGGGGGAGACCGTCCGCAAGGCGCAGCGCGCCGCGTACGCGGCGGTTGCCGGGATCCACTTCGACGGCATGCAATACCGAAAAGACATCGGCAATCGAGCGCTGGCGATGCGCCGCGGCTAAAATCGCTGCGAGCGGTATCCGCCAGGTTCCCTAACATCGCCGACGGCAGAGATGACCATGGACAGCTCCGGCGCCCGCGATTATTTCGTCGATCTTCAAGCGCGAATCGTAGCCGACCTCGAAGCGATCGACGGTGCCGGTTTCGGCCGTGACGTGTGGGAGCGGCAGGGCGGCGGCGGAATCACCTGCGTCATCGAAGAGGGGCAGGTGTTTGAGCGTGGCGGAGTCAATTTCTCGCACGTACGAGGCGGGCAGCTCCCAGCTTCCGCGACCGCCTCGCGGCCGCAGCTTGCCGGACGGGCATTCGAAGTGATGGGCGTCTCGCTGGTGCTGCATCCGCGCAATCCCTACGCGCCGACGGTGCACATGAATGTGCGCCTGTTTGTCGCATTGCCCAGGGTGCCTGGCGTTGGCATCACGGCCGGAAATTCGGAGGCCCCGGATTTCCGGCCGATATGGTGGTTCGGTGGCGGGATGGACCTGACGCCCTACTAC
>VBCS01000338.1 GCA_005888955.1 Betaproteobacteria bacterium | reverse complement strand
GGTGCAGGGAAAGCACGTTGGATTCCCCCGTCGGCCCGGGAAGGGTCTGCTCGGCATAGATCGCCGTCGCGGCCGCATCCACGGGCTCCCACACGAGACGTCGCAGATAATGCGGCCCTCCGGCTTTCGGCCCCGTCCCGGACAAGCCTTCGCCGCCGAAAGGCTGCACGCCGACCACTGCCCCGATCATGTTGCGGTTGACGTAGATATTGCCGGCGCGAATGCGTTTGCACACGGCTTCCACGGTCTCGTCGATGCGCGTCTGGATACCGTGCGTCAGGCCGTACCCGGTGGCATTGATCGACGCGACCACTGACGCGAGCTCTCCTTCGCGGTAGCGCACGACATGCAGCACCGGCCCGAAGACTTCGCCTTCCAGTTGCGCGATCCGTTCGATCTCGATCAGCGTCGGTGGAAAGAAACTGCCATTCGCGCAAGCCGCGGGAAGCGGAAGCTGGAAAACCGTCGCGCCTGCGGCGCGCATGCGGTCGACGTGCGCTGCAAGCGCATCGCGGGACTTCGCGTCGATCACCGGGCCGATGTCGGTGTCTAGGCGGCGCGGGTCGCCGAGGGTGAGCTCGGCCATAGCGCCCTTGAGCATCGTAAGTACGCGCTCGGCGATGTCGGCCTGAAGGCAGAGCACGCGCAACGCAGAGCAGCGCTGGCCCGCGCTGTCGAATGCAGAGCTGATGACGTCGGTGACGACTTGCTCCGGCAACGCCGAGCTGTCGACGGTCATCGCGTTCTGGCCGCCGGTCTCGGCTACCAGCACCGGATCGTCGTCGCGCCGCGCCAGCTCGCGGTTGATGCCGCGCGCGACCGCGGTCGAGCCGGTGAAGAGCACGCCGGCGATGCGCGGGTCGGCGACCAGCGCGGTCCCCACCGTATCGCCGCGACCTGGGAGCAGCTGCAACGCCGCGAAGAGCACGCCGGCGATGCGCGGGTCGGCGACCAGCGCGGTCCCTACCGTATCGCCGCGACCTGGGAGCAGCTGCAACGCCGCGCGCGGCACGCCGGCACGATGCAGCAATTCGATCGCCGCGGCCGCGATCAAGGGCGTTTGCGCAGCTGGTTTCGCGAGCACCGGGTTGCCCGCCGCGAGCGCGGCGGTGACCTGGCCGACAAAGATCGCGAGCGGGAAATTCCACGGCGCGATACACGCCATCGGGCCGCGCGGCGTCGCCAGCGCGAGCTCCCGCCGCGCCTGCGCCGCGTAGTAGCGGCAATAGTCGGCGGCCTCGCGGATCTCGCCCTGCGCGTTGACCAGTGTCTTGCCGCCTTCGCGTACCGCGAGCGCGATCAGCGGACCGCGTTCGTGCTCGATCAAATCGGCCGCGCGCTCGAGGCACGTCGCGCGCTCCGCGACGGCTGTTCTCGCCCACGACATGCCTTCGCTTGCTGCAATCGCGACGGCCCGTTCGACATCGGCCACCGACGCCATCGTGACGAGGCCGACCGGTTCGTCACGGTTCGCCGGATTGGCGACCGAGGTCGGCGTGTGGCGATCGTCCATCTCGGGCCCGCCCAGCAGCGGTCGCGCTTCGGAACGTGGCGGCGCGACCGCGAGCTCGGCTTCGAGGGCGGACAACGCGGACTCGTCGGAGAAATCGATGCCGCGCGAATTTTTCCGGTCGGGATAGAGCGCGGCAGGAAGGAGAATGCGCGGATGCGGCGCGCCGGCGTTTTCGCGGGCGCCTGCGACCGGATCGGCGACGAGCTCCGCAATGTCGATGCGGGGATCGACGATGCGGTTGACGAACGATGTGTTGGCGCCGTTCTCGAGCAGCCGACGCACGAGGTACGCGAGCAGCGTCTCGTGTGAGCCGACCGGTGCGTAGATACGGCAAGCGCGATTGAGCTTGTCCGCCCCGACGATCTGATCGTAAACGCTCTCGCCCATGCCGTGCAGGCACTGGAACTCGTAGTCGGCGTCTCCGGCGAGCGTGTGGACGGCGGCGATGGTGAAGGCGTTATGGCTCGCAAACTGCGGATACACCGCATCGGGCGCCGCGAGCATCGCCCTGGCGCAGGCGAGATAAGCAACGTCGGTATGCACCTTGCGCGTGAATACCGGATAACCGTCGAGCCCGTCGACCTGCGCGCGCTTGATCTCGCTGTCCCAATACGCTCCCTTCACCAGACGGACCATCACCCGGCGGCGATTACGCCGCGCGACATCGACGACCCAGTCGATCACCGCGCGAGCGCGTTTCTGATACGCCTGCACGACAAAGCCGAGCCCGTTCCATCCGATCAATGCGGGATCGGCCGCCAGGCGCTCGAACAGGTCGAGCGAGAGCTCGAGCCGATCGGCTTCCTCGGCGTCGAGGTTGAGCCCGATGTCGCGCCGTCCCGCGCGCTGCGCCAGATGGAGAAGCCTCGGCAGCAGCTCGGCAAGAACGCGTTCGCGCTGCAGGCGCGAGTAGCGCGGATGCAGCGCGGAGAGCTTGATGGAGATGCCCGGTCCGGCGTAGACCCCTTTGCCTTGAGACGCGTCACCGATGGCGTCTATGGCATTTTCGTAGGCGGCGAGATAGCGCTGCGCGTCGGCGATAACCGCGAGCCTCCCGCTCGCGCGCGTTGTCGATCGCCTCGGCGATCGTGCGCCCGGTGACGAATTGCTTGCCGAGAAGGCGCATGGCGAGGTCGACGCCCTTGCGGATCAGCGGCTCGCCGCCCTTACGCAAGAGCGAAGTCAGCGCGGCCTCGAGCGCCGAATCACTGCGCGAATCGACGAGCTGGCCGCTCACGAGCAGGCCCCATGCGGCGGCGTTGACGAACAACGACGGGCTTTTCCCGACGTGCGCGCGCCAGTCGCCGCGGCCGATCTTGTCGCGGATCAGCCGGTCCCGAGTGGCGGGGTCTGGAATGCGCAACAGCGCCTCGGCGAGGCACATCAGCGCGACGCCTTCGCGCGAGTCGAGCGAGAATTCGAGCATGAGCGCGTCGACGCCGCCGGCCGTGCTGCGCGCTGCGCGTACGCCTTGCGCGAGCGAGGCGGCGAGGCGCTGGGTCGCTGCCAGCGCTTCCGGCGCCAACGCGGCTTCCGATAACAGCGCGTGCACAGCCGCGGCCTCGTCGGCGCGATACGCGGCCGTGATCCGCGCGCGCAGCGCCGAGGCCATCGCATCCGGCGCAGTCAGCGCAAAGGCAGCTGAACTCACGGCCGCGCCATCTACGTCAAAGTTCTACCAATTGGCATTGTTATAGAGAATAATACTACAATTTACTATTAATGCAGTGTTAATGCCTGATCGGTGAGGCCTTCGGGCGTGTGAGAAATGGCGGTAAGGGTTGGCTAAGCGGTGCCGGCATCGCGCCGCCGCGCCGAAACGCGCCGGCCTAGAATAACGGGGTCGCAAATCTCGCCGAGTACATGCATGAATGCGCCTCTCGATGCCGCCGTCGCGCCGCACGTATTGACTCACACGGAGAACGGAATCTGCCGGCTCACCCTCAATCGGGGCGATCGGTACAACCCGCTTTCCCGCGCAATGATCACGGCGCTCCAGAGCGAGGTGACTGGCATCGGTGCCGACTCCGCGATTCGCTGCGTGGTGCTTGCCGCCGAGGGCAAGGGCTTCTGCGCGGGTCACGACTTGAAGGAGCTGCGCGCGCATCCTGATCTCGCGTGGCAGCAGGAGCTTTTCTCCGCTTGCAACGCGTTGATGGTTTCGTTGACCACGCTGCCGCAGCCGGTGATCGCGCGCGTGCACGGCATCGCCACGGCCGCGGGCTGTCAGCTGGTGTCGATGTGCGACCTGGCGGTGGCGGCCGACACGGCTCGCTTCGCGCTGCCCGGCGTGAACGTCGGCGTGTTTTGCACGACGCCCGCCGTCGGTGTCGCGCGTAATGTCGCACGCAAGCGGGTGATGGAGATGCTGCTGACGGGTGAGCCGATCGACGCTACGACGGCGCTGGCGTGGGGCCTCGTCAATCGCGTCGTCCCGGAAGCGGAGCTCGACGCCGCGATCGCCGTATTGACGCGCGTCATCCTGGCCAAGAGCGCCCGGCTTATTGCGCAGGGCAAGCGGGCGTTCTACCGGCAGGTCGAGCTGGGTTTGGGACAGGCGTACGACTTCGCCGGCGGCGTGATGGCTTGCAGCCTGCTTGACGCTGACGCGCACGAGGGCATCGACGCGTTCGTGGAAAAGCGCCCGCCAAAATGGAGCGACTGACGTTGTTTTGAGCGACTTCTCGATTGCCGCTAATTCGATTGCCAACGGCCCGCGGCTTCCGGATAATCGCGCGACATTCGGATGCTCTTAGAGGAGGCACCGCCGGCACCTGCCGTCGGGCGCCGCATGGCCGACGATATCA
>VBCS01000337.1 GCA_005888955.1 Betaproteobacteria bacterium | reverse complement strand
GATTCCAGCGCATGGCTCATGCAATCGAAGCCGCTCGCGGCGACCACACTCCGCGGCAATGTCGCAGTCACTTCAGGGTCGATCAACGCCACCGTCGGGATCAACCGCCGCGAAATGATTCCTGTCTTGGCGTTGATCTCGGTCAGATTGAAGATCGCGATGCCGGTGGTTTCCGAGCCGGTGCCCGAAGTCGTCGGACACGCGATATGCGGCTTGAGCGCGCCCGGCACTCTCTGGCCGCCACCGATCGGCGCGTTCACATACGTCATGAACTCGGCCGGATGCGTCGCATACAGGTTGGCAGCCTTGCAGGTGTCCATCACCGAGCCGCCGCCGACCGAAACGTACCCGTCGAACTTGCCTTCCGCGGCGAACCGCGCCGCAGCCTGGAACGAGGCGGTCGTCGGCTCGACGACGACTTCGTCGTAGACGGTCGCGCCGATGCCGGCTGCCTTCAGTGATGCAAGAACCGCGGCGACGTGCGCCGAAGGGCTTAACGTGGCGTCGGTGAACAGTGCGACGCGCGAGACGCCGAGTTCGCGCGCGTGCTCGCCGGCTTCCGCGAGGCAGCCGGCGCCGAAGGTGAATGTCGGCACGCCCACGGTGAAGGCCTTGTCGCTGTTCTCGATCAGCGCGAAATCGGCGTGACAGCACGGCATCGTTGCATCTCCTCGGCGAAGAACCTTCGTCGCAAACTTAGGCGGATTGTGCGGCGTCCGCAAGGATCAGGTCGGCAGCTTTCTCGGCGATCATGATCACGGGGACGTTCGTGTTGCCCGAGACCAGCGTCGGCATGACGCTGCAGTCGACGACGCGCAGATCCTCGAGCCCGTGCACGCGCAGCTTCGGATCGACGACCGCATGCGAATCACGTCCCATCTTGCACGTGCCGCTGGGGTGAAAAATCGTCCCGCCGGTGCTCTTCGCGAACTCGAGCAGCTCCTCGTCGCTCGCCGCCGTCGGCCCGGGCCGGTGCTCGCGCTTGACGTAAGGCGATAGCGCCTTGGTCGCCGCGAGTCGTCGCGCGAGCCTGATCCCGGCCACGAGCATCCGCCTGTCGCGCGCTGTCGACAAGTAGTTCGGTTGCATCGCCGGCGCCGCGAGTGGATCGGCGGACTTGATGCGGACGAAGCCGCGCGACTCGGGTCGCAACTGGCATACCGACAACGTGAAGCCCGAGAACGGATGCGTGGGCGAGCCCGCCATGTCCGACGACAACGTGGCGACGTGAAACTGCACGTCCGGTGTTGCCGCCTGCGGTTCCACGCGGGCGAAGATGCCTCCCTGGTTGATGCCGACGGCCATGGGGCCACCGCGCGTGAAAGCGTAGTCGAGCCCGATCTTGAGCGTCCGCCACCAGCTTCGAAGGTCGTCGTTGGTCGTGATCGGCCGGGTGCACTCGAAGATTACTCGCGCCTGGAGATGATCCTGCAGATTTTCGCCGACGCCGGCGAGCTCGTGCACGATCGGAATACCGAAGGCGTTGAGCAGCGCGGCCGGGCCTACGCCCGAAAGTTGCAGCAGCTGCGGGGTTTGTAACGCTCCGGCACAGAGCAACACCTCGCGTCCCGCGCTCACCGCTACATCGCCGGAATGCCCCCGGCAAACGACACCGGCGGCGCGGCGACCGTCGAAGATGACCCTGGCGACACGGAGCCCGGTGGCGATGCGCAGATTGCGGCGGTGACGCGCGGGTTTGAGATACGCGACCGCCGTGCTGCAGCGCCAGCCGTTCCTGGTACTGAGGTGATAGTAGCCAACACCTTCCTGGACCGCGCCGTCGAAGTCGTCGTTGCGCGGAATGTCGAGCTCATTGCCCGCGGCGATGACCGCTTCGATCAGCTCGTGTTTTCTGCCGATGGGCGAACGCCACATCGGACCGGCGAAGCCGTGGTAGGCCGGGTCGCCGTCGACGGCGCGCTCGAGCCGCTTGAAGTATGGCAAGACATCGGCGTAGCTCCAACCGTTGTTGCCCGCTTCCGCCCAGTGGTCGTAGTCCTCGCGCTGGCCGCGAATCGAGATCAGCCCGTTGATCGAACTCGAACCGCCGAGTGTCTTGCCCCGCGGCCAGTAGATCCTGCGGCCGTTCATCCCGGGCTCGGGCTCGGTGTAGAAGCACCAGTTCACGCGGGCGTCGAACATGGTCTTGGCATACCCGATGGGAATGTGGATCCACGGATAGGTGTCGCGCGGCCCGGCTTCGAGCAACAGCACCGAATGGCGACCGTCGGCGGAGAGCCGGTCGGCAAGAACGCAGCCGGCGGAGCCGGCGCCAACGATGACGTAATCAGCCGCGAGCGAGGTCACGGGTTTGGCGTGTCGCAAAAAGGCGTTACCGATCACCGGAAAACACGCGGAAAAGACGGTGTTTGGGGAATCTGGGACCGGTACGCCACGATGATAGTGGTTTTCCAACAAAAGGAGGGGACGCGGTTTGACATTACGGTATGGAAATTGCTACACTATGCGGTTTCGTCGGAGGGGTTCCCGAGCGGTCAAAGGGAGCAGACTGTAAATCTGCCGGCTCTGCCTTCGAAGGTTCGAATCCTTCCCCCTCCACCAGGTCAGGGATCAGATATCGGCAAGAGCGGGTGGAACAGCGGACCCGGGTTTTGAGCTCTGACCTGCGGGTGTAGCTCAATGGTAGAGCAGAAGCCTTCCAAGCTTATGACGAGGGTTCGATTCCCTTCACCCGCTCCATCATAGGACATTGAATCCTACGAGCCCATGTAGCTCAGTGGTAGAGCACTCCCTTGGTAAGGGAGAGGTCGAGCGTTCAATCCGCTCCATGGGCACCAGAGAGAAGCACGCGGAAGCGCATCCCTACTTTCGCCCGATTTAGTCTGACTCGGATCGCGGGCAGAACCTGACGATTCGAGTAAAGCGAATTCTACGAAGAAGCTGGAGAGAGCAAATGGCCAAGGGCAAATTTGAGCGGACGAAGCCGCACGTGAACGTGGGGACGATTGGGCACGTGGATCAT
>VBCS01000333.1 GCA_005888955.1 Betaproteobacteria bacterium | reverse complement strand
GGCGATCGTCGCCGGCGCGATCGAGGCTTGGAGTTGCTTCGCGCACGGCCAGGCGCGAGCACTGCCCCGGCGGCTTCTGCTGTGGACCGCGGCACCGCTTGCCATCGCGGGTCTCGTCCACTGGCTCGCGCCGCTGCAACCGCCGTTCGCGGTTCAGATCGCGCTTGCGCTCGCCGCGGTGACTGCGCTGGGGCCGCTGCTCTACCGAATCGTGTACCAGCCGCTGGCCGAGGCGTCGGTGCTGGTGCTGTTGATCGTCTCGGTCGCCGTGCATTTTGCGCTGACCGGCCTCGGGCTCTGGTTCTTCGGCGCCGAGGGTTCGCGCACGCCGCCGTTCTCCAGCGAGTCGTTCCGGGTAGGCGAGGTCATCGTCAGCGCGCAAAGCATCCTCGTCGTTCTGAGCAGCCTGCTGCTGATTCTCGCGCTGTACTTTTTTTTCGGGCGGACCCTCTACGGCAAGGCGCTGCGCGCCACCGCGCTCAACCGCGTGGGCGCAAGGCTCGTCGGCATTTCGCCCAATCTGGCCGGAGCGTTGACGTTTTCGCTCGCCACGCTGCTCTGCGCGTTCTCGGGCGTATTGATCGGCCCGATCACGACGGTCTATTACGACTCCGGCTTTCTCGTCTCACTCAAGGGCTTCGTCGGCGCGATCATCGGCGGTCTGACGAGCTATCCGCTGGCCGCGGTCGGCGCGCTCCTGGTCGGCCTGCTCGAATCGTTCTCGTCGTTCTGGGCCAGCGCGTTCAAGGAAGTCATCGTCTTCACCGTGATCATCCCGGTGCTTCTCTGGCGCAGTCTCACGGCGCATCACCATGAGGAAGAGGAATGAAGGCGTTTGCGCGCGTGAGCATGGGGCCCGCCGCATTTGCCGCGATCGTGGTGCTGCTCGCGATCGTGCCGCTGACGATGCCGCCATTCTGGGTGACGCTCGGCAATTACATCGGCCTGTACAGCATCGTCGCGCTGGGCCTGGTGCTGCTCACCGGCGTCGCGGGCCAGACGTCTTTCGGGCAAGCCGCGTTTGTGGGGCTCGGTGCCTACACGACTGCGTATCTGACGACGCGCTATGGCACGTCGCCGTGGCTCACGCTGCCCATCGGGCTCGTCATCACCTTCGCCGTCGCGCTTTTCCTGGGCTTCATCACGCTGCGGATGCGCGGTCATTACCTTCCGCTGGCGACGATCGCCTGGGGAATAAGCCTCTCCTTACTATTCGGCAATCTTGATTTTCTCGGCGGGCATACCGGCCTCACGGGCATTCCGCCGCTCGCGCTGCCGGGATTCGAGCTCAAGAGCGAGCGGCATTTCTACTATCTGATCTGGGCGATCGCGCTCTGCGCGCTATGGGCGAGCAGCAATCTGCTCGACTCGCGCCCCGGCCGGGCGATCCGCGCGCTGAAGGGCGGCCTCGAGATGGTCGAGGCATTCGGTGTCGACGCGGCGCGGTTGAAGATCGTCGTGTTCGTCTATGCAGGGCTGCTCGCGTGCGTTTCGGGGTGGCTGTACGCGCATTTGCAGCGCTTCGTGAACCCGAGTCCGTTCGGGATCCATCAGGGCATCGAATACCTGTTCATGGCAGTCGTCGGCGGCGCGGGCAGTGTCTGGGGCGCAGTCGTCGGTGCGGCGCTGATCACGCTGCTCAAGCAATGGCTGCAGGACCTGTTGCCGCACATTCTCGGTCGCGCCTGATGGTGCTGCTGCTGCAGCGTGCGCGCGAGGGAGTCTGGCCATGGCTCGAGCGCCTGCTGCCGAAGCGTGCTTCACCGCCGGTACCGGACGCGGCGCCGCTGCCCGTGCGTCACAAGGCGGCGGGCCAGGGGGCGCGACTCGAGGTCGATGCGGCGCGCAAACAGTTTGGCGGGCTTGTCGCCGTGAACGACCTGTCGTTCGAAATCCGCCCCGGCGAGATTCTCGGCTTGATCGGTCCGAACGGCGCGGGAAAGACCACGATGTTCAACCTGATCAGTGGCGCACTGCGGCTCACCGCCGGCGACGTACGTTTCTGCGGCGCCTCGATCGGCGGCCGACAGCCTTATGAAATCGCGCGGCTGGGGATCGGGCGCACGTTCCAGCATGTGAAGCTGATCGGCTCGATGAGCGTACTCGACAATGTGGCGCTGGGCGCGTACCTGCGCAGCGAGGCCGGAGTGTTGCGCGCTGCGCTCAAGCTCGACCGCGCCGAGGAAGCGCGCATCAAGGCGGAAGCGGCGCGCCAGATCGCCCGCTGCCGGCTCGACGCGCACACTTTCGACGCCGCCGGCAGCCTTGCGCTCGGCCGTCAACGGATCGTGGAAATCGCCCGTGCGCTCGCGGCCGATCCGTTGCTGCTGCTGCTGGACGAGCCCGCAGCAGGCCTGCGCTACCTGGAAAAGCAGGAGCTGGCGGCGCTCTTGCGCAGCTTGCGGGCAGACGGCATGACGATCCTCCTGGTCGAGCACGATATGGACTTCGTAATGGGCCTCACCGATCGCCTGGTCGTGATGGACTTCGGCGAAAAGCTTGCCGAGGGTCTGCCTGCGGAGATCCAGAAGAATCCCGTTGTCCTCGAAGCCTATCTCGGCGGGGTCACATGAGCGCGCTGCT
Source organism: Betaproteobacteria bacterium (assembly GCA_005888955.1). Classification (GTDB taxonomy): domain Bacteria; phylum Pseudomonadota; class Gammaproteobacteria; order Burkholderiales; family Casimicrobiaceae; genus PALSA-1003. The sequence goes on along the minus strand of VBCS01000333.1, from coordinate 3,431 downwards.
TGAAGTTCGCGATTTCCATGTCGCCTACGGCAAGGTCGAAGCGGTGCACGGCGTATCGCTTGCGGTCGCTGAGGGAAGCATCGTTACCGTCATCGGACCCAACGGCGCCGGCAAGACGACGCTGCTCGGCGCCGTCATGGGACTGCTGCCATCGCGCGGCGAGGTGAGCTATGCCGGTACGCCAGTCGCGCGCATCGGCGTCGAGCAGCGAGTCGCGCTGGGCCTTTGTCTGGTGCCGGAGCGTCGCGAGCTCTTCGGCGCAATGACCGTCTCCGATAACCTCGAGCTCGGCGCGTTCCAGCGCTATCGTGCCGGAGACAAGACGGTCGAGATCACGCGCGAGGAGGTCTATCGGCGCTTTCCGCGCCTCGCGGAGCGACGATTGCAATTGGCGGGGACGCTGTCGGGCGGCGAACGGCAGATGCTGGCGCTCGGCCGTGCGTTGATGGCGAAGCCGAGGCTCTTGATGCTCGACGAACCGAGCTTGGGCCTCGCGCCGCTGATCGTGAAGGAGATCTTCAATATCATCGCCGCGCTCAAGGCAACCGGCGTATCGATATTGTTGGTCGAGCAAAACGCGCGAGCCGCGCTGCAGATCGCCGATTACGGCTACGTGCTGGAAACCGGCGAGCTCGCGATCGAGGGCCCGAGCGCCGAGCTCGCCTTCAATCCGCGCGTCGCTGCGACGTATCTCGGGCAGGCGGTCGGCGCGAACTAGCGGCGCGAGCCCGCGGCGAGGGCCCCCACGCGCAGCGTGGGGATTGCGGCGAGGCGAGTCGACGCAGGGCGGTCGACGCACGACGAGTCATGTTGCGATGCCTATCCAAGGAGACCGCGGCGCGTTGCCGGCCCTAAGACTTGTTCTCCGGGCGCCATGCCCCGACAATGCAGGATTGATGCCTACTCCCAAGCCAAGGACCGCCGTGACCCATCTCGCCGTTCCTGCTCTCAACCCGGCGCTGCTCGACCAGGCGACGCAACTCCTGCTCGCGCCGGCGGCGCTCGAATTCCGGCAGCTCTCGCAGGTGCTCGCCGACATTCACGTGCATCACGTCGACTACGCCGACCTCTATTTCCAGTATTCGCGCCTCGAAAGCTGGAGCCTTGAGGAAGGCATCGTCAAGTCGGGTTCGTATTCGATCGACCGCGGCGTCGGAGTCCGCGCGATATCGGGTGAAAAGACCGCATTCGCGTATTCCGACGACATCAGTCTCGACGCGCTCGCGCAGGCTGCGACCGCGACGCGCGCCATAGGCCGCCAGGGCCAGTCGGCCGTAGCCGCGCTCGACCATGTGGGCGGCGCCCGCGCGCTGTATGCCCCGCGCGACCCGGTCATCGCCCTCACCGACGGCGCCAAGGTGGCACTGCTCGAAAGGCTCGAGCAGATTGCGCGACAGCGCGATCCGCGCGTGACGCAAGTGATGGCCTCGCTCGCCGGGGAGTACGAAGCGATCCTCGTCGCCCGCAGCGACGGCCTGATCGCCGCCGACGTGCGGCCGCTGGTTCGGCTATCGCTCAACGTAATCGTCGAAGAGAACGGCCGGCGCGAGCAGGGCATGGCCGGCGGCGGCGCGCGCGTCGACTACGGTTATTTCAGCGACGCGTTGCTGCATGACTATGCCGCCAAGGCCGTCGACCAGGCGTTGTTGAATCTGAATGCACGCGACGCGCCCGCGGGCACGATGACGGTCGTGCTCGGACCGGGCTGGCCGGGCGTTCTGCTGCACGAGGCGATCGGGCACGGGCTCGAAGGCGACTTCAATCGCAAGGGGACTTCGGCGTTTTCGAACCGCATCGGTCAGCGCGTCGCGGCCGCCGGGGTGACGGTGGTCGACGACGGTACGATTCCCGACCGCCGCGGATCGCTCAACATCGATGACGAGGGTAATCCGACGCAGCGCACGGTGCTGATCGAGGACGGCGTCCTGCGTTGCTACATGCAGGACGCGCTCAACGCGCGACTGATGGGCGTGCCGACGACGGGGAACGGCCGGCGCGAGTCATTCGCGCACGTGCCGATGCCGCGAATGACGAACACGGTAATGCAGAACGGCGACCGCGATCCCAACGAGATCATCGCCTCGGTCGACGACGGCCTTTACGCAGTTAACTTCGGCGGCGGCCAGGTCGATATCACCAACGGCAAGTTCGTGTTCTCCGCAGCCGAGGCATGGAAAATCGAGAACGGCAAGCTCGCCTATCCGATCAAGGGAGCGACGCTGATCGGCAACGGGCCGGACGCCCTCACGCGCGTGTCGATGATCGGCAACGATCTTGCGCTTGACGCCGGCATTGGCACCTGCGGCAAGGACGGGCAAAGCGTTCCCGTCGGCGTCGGGCAGCCGACGTTGCGCATCGATGGCCTGACGGTCGGCGGAACGGCTTGACTTTCGCAGACGCGAACGCATTTGCAGTAGGCCGTTTGGTGCTTGACTTTCGTGGGTGCGAATTTATTCGCACGCGGCGCATGCATGCCCGTCGCTGGCCGAATGAATTCGGCCCTACGAAACCCTAGTGCAACGGCCCTGCGGGCGCCACGACGGCGGTCGCCGGCGCGGCGGACGCGTGGTGCACGACAATGCGCCAGCCCAATGGCGTGCGCAGGTAGACATTGGTCGCGATCGCGGCCCCGCGCGCCTTGGGGTCATTGCCAACGGTCACGTGCTCGACCGCGCTCTGCATCGCGAGGCCAACGGTCTCGATGACGACGATCTCGTCGAGCCGAAACGAGAGCTTGGTCTCGCCGGCAAAAAGCTGCTCCCATCCGATCCGCACCGCCTCGTAGCCGACCAGCCGCGGGCCGCCGGGGTGTACGCAGACGATATCCTCGTCCTCGGCCCAGGCCGCCATCATGGCGTCCACGTCCTTCGCCTCGAATGCCTGGTAGAACGCCAGCGCGGCATCCTGCGGCGAGGTGAAAATCGTCGGGGTGCGTGGCTTCGCCATGTCAGCAAGAGTGCGCTGCGGTCATGCCGACACCTTCTGCGCCAGGTCGTGCACAACCTCCACGTCGAGCTCGCGCATGCACTTGAAGTGGCCGAGAGGGCATTCGCGCTGAAAGCACGGGCTGCAGGCGATATCGATCTTCGCGACCTGTGCGAGCGGTGACAGCGGCGGCGTGTAATCGGGAGACGACGAACCGAAAAGCGCGACCAGTGGCCGGCCGACCGCCGCCGCAGCATGCATCAGCCCCGAGTCGTTGCTGACGACGACCGAGGCGAGCGACAGGAGATCGATCGCAGTGCCGAGGTCGGTGCGGCCCGTGAGGTCGCGCACGGCAGGGATGGCGGCGGCGATCGGCAGCGCCGCCGCCTGGTCGTTGGGCGAGCCCAGCAGCCACACCGCGTAACCTTCCTCGAGCAGGCGCCGCGCCAGCGCGATGAAATGCTCCGCCGGCCAGCGCTTCGCCGGGCCGTACTCGGCACCCGGGC
>VBCS01000332.1 GCA_005888955.1 Betaproteobacteria bacterium | reverse complement strand
TCTGCGATCAGTGGGCAAGAGCGGGGAAAGTTCTCGCGCCCGGCTGACATTCCGCTGACAGTGAAACCGACGAAGGAGCATCGAAGGTGCACGCCCTGTTAGCTGCTCTGGTGTCGACTCTATTGCTCACCTTCACGGCTGCCCAATCGCAGGGTCTCAGCCGCGAACAGGCCGTGCAATCTCTTTCCGGCGCCGACGCGCAGACGCGCCGCGATGCCGCCAGTCGCCTGGGTGATGTCGGTTCGATGGCCGACGTGACGCTGCTCGTAAAAGCGCTGCGCGATCCCGACGAGGACACGCGCGATCAGGCCGAGCAGGCACTATGGCGTATCTGGGCCCGCTCCGGCGACCCGGAAGTGGACAGGCTCTACCAGACGGGTATCGAGCAAATGAATGCCGGCGACCTGCAACAAGGTATCGTCACCTTTACCCGCATCATCGAACTCAAGCCCGATTTCGCCGAAGGCTGGAACAAGCGCGCTACCTTGTATTTTCTTGCCGGCGAGTTACGCAAATCACTCGCCGACTGCGACGAGGTCATGAAGCGCAACCCATACCACTTTGGCGCGCTCTCCGGCTACGCCCTGATCTACATTCGACTCGAGTATTACGACCGTGCACTCGAGTATTCGCGTCGCGCGCTGGAGGTCAATCCCAACATGGATGGGGTCAGACGCAACATCGACCTGCTCGAGCGCCTGCTCGAGCAGCGGCGCGGTCGCATGATCTAGTGCGTTCGCATCGTTTCGCGATTTCTCCGCACGTCGAAGCACGCGTCCATGGTTGTCTGGTCTCGGCCGCCGTCGAGCGTTAATCGTCAAATGGGCGGTCTTCGTTCTCTTAGATATGCCTCCGCCTGCTCGTTCCAGCGCTGAACGTTGACGCCCTTCACGAGGAGCCACACGGTGAGCAAGCCTTCCCCGACGATGCCGGGGGCCAGAACATAGGGCGACAGAGACTTTGCGAGCGGCGGCGACAGAAAGGTCAGCCAACCCAAACCGGCCACCACCATCAGCGCGCCCAGAATTCGAGGCAGGAAGGTCGACCTGAAAATGAGGTAGCCGATCAGGAGACAATAGAATCCGAAAAATACGAGGCCGATCTGAGTCGTCTGGACATTCAACTTGAGAAACATGAGCGCCAGCGCCTGCAACTGTTCCACCTTGAATACGCTCAAGTACTGCGCACCGCTCAACACGCCCAAGGGGGCAAGATAAAAGAGGCAGCTAGCAGCTCCCATGGCGCATCCCACGAGGCTGAAGAATGCGGCGAGTACCGAGAGGCTCCTGTCCACCGGCTTGAACAGGTTGTAGAAGAGAGCCGTCACAGCGACATAGCACGCGGTCGCGAGGAGATTGCATGCGAAACCAAGTCGAAATAAAGGCGCGTGCTCCAGGATGTTGGTCGCTGTAGCCGCGGCGTCGCCAGATATAACAAGCCTGCCGCTAACGAAGACGAGCTCGAATATTCCTGTCACAAAGGTGAGCAAGTAAAAGACACCGGCGGCCCTGGCCTTGAAGCGCGGCGACGCTTCTGTACTCCGTTCCATCACTACTGCTGTGCTCATACTCGTTTCTCCCTGCGCGAGAAATGGAGTCCGATCCGCCGGCGAATCAGATCGGCTCACGATAACGGCGCAGCCGCACCGCTGAGGCGAGGAACGCCGCGGCGAATGCCAGCCCGATCCAGAGACCCGGCGTGCTCAGGAATTTCGCCGGATCGAATGTCATCAGCGGATGGACCGGGGCGCTACCCGGCGCCGTGAAGTGGAAACCCTCCGGACCTGCCAAGCGGTGCCCCAGTATGGCGGCGATATACGAAGTGTTGAACGCAATCTTCTCGACGATTTGGATCGCGACTACCGGCAACACAGCCCATAGAAATACCGCGCGCCGCGCCCAGCCTGAGACCAGCAGCAGCCAAGCGTAGATGGGCGCATGCCAGAGCACATGCACGGTCACAAGGTGATAGAGAAGCACGAGCGACATCTGGAACAACGGCAACGGTGTCCATAGTGTCGCGACATCTAGACCGCTCATCAGCAGTACTGCGGTGCTCAGCAGCAGCATGATCAATTGCATCACAACGATGATCGCGAAGGTGAGCAGCGGCAGAACGACGAGTGGAATGCTCGCCTTCGAGAGCACGGTGGTCAGATCCGAAACCGGCAGCGACTTCCAGAACAGGATGCTGCGATCGCGCCGTTCTCCGTGCAGCGCGTCGAGACAGTAGAACACCCCGACGATAAAAGCGGTCGCCATGATCACACCCGCTGCGAAGTTGTTCCGCTCTACGAGCACGGCCGCCCTTTGCGCCGGGTCGGCCGTCGCCACGGCACGACCGATCGTGGCGATCAAGAAGCCGAGCAGCACGACGCCTGCGACGACCAGCGGCGCGATATAGATCGAACGGTTCTCCCACAGTTCGCGTCGGATCGACCAGTACAGCGGCCGAGTCTCCGACATGGTGGTTGGCGTGACCGCTTGCGGGTCGAGGGGAGACTGGGGCACGGTGTTCGATGGAGTATTCATGCAGCTGCTCCTTGTGCCGCGCCGGCCTGATTGCCCATCACGGCAACGAACAAGTCGGCGATACCGGGCGTGCGCACTTCGCCAAGTGCCGCGAGTTGGTGACGATCGACACCATCGAACAGCAGAATGCTGCGGCCGAACACCTGGCGCTCGTGAATCGGCTTGAGCGCACGTGCCGCGGCGACATGCTGGGGATGCACCATCACTTCCAGATAGCGCGACTCGAATTCTTCCATGCTGCAATCAAGGACGATGCGGCCGCGGTTGATGAACATCACATCGGTGAGGATGTGCTGGACCTCTTCGACCTGATGGGTCGTCACGACGATGGTGCGGGTGCGATCGAAGTAGTCGTTCAGCAGGGAATCGTAGAACTGCTTGCGATACAGGATGTCGAGGCCGAGCGTCGGCTCGTCCAGCACGAGCAATTTCGCGTCGATGGCCATGACCAGAGCGAGGTGCAACTGGGTCACCATGCCCTTCGACAATTCCCTGACTTTGCTCGCGCGCTTGATGGTGGTGTTCGCAAGAAAACCTTCGGCCTTCGCGCGATCGAAGCGCGGATGCACGCCCGCGACGTAATCGAGCGCCTGCGAAACCCGCATCCAGCGCGGCAGCACGGCGACATCGGCGATGAAGCAGACATCGCGCATGAGCTGATCGCGCTCGCTCCAGGGGTCGCGGCCGAGCACTTTCAGTTCCCCCTGATATTGCGTAAGTCCGAGAATCGCGTTGAGCGCGGTGGTCTTGCCCGCACCGTTGGGACCGATGAGTCCGAGGATATGGCCCTCGTCGACACGCAGGTCGACCCCGTCCAGCGCGATAGTCGTGCCGAAAGCCTTGCGCAGGCCGCGTGCTTCTATGGTTGCCATCGCTTCAGCGCTCCTTTTCAGCAGCCGACGGGTTCCCGCCGGTTGCGACAGCGTCCAGCAGGTCTTTCGGTGTCAGGCCGAGCCGCTGAATGGTCGAGTGGATCGCGGGCCACTGTTCCGCGAGAAACTTCTGGCGCTCGCCCTGCAGCAGCAGATTGCGCGCGCCGGCATTGATGAACATGCCGAGACCTCGCTTCTTCTCGACAAGCTGCTCGTCGACCAGTAGTTGATAGGCCTTCAGAACCGTGAGCGGATTGACTCGATATTCGGCTGCGACATTGCGCACCGACGGCAGCGGATCGCCTTCGTTGAGTACCCCGTCGAGTATCATCACGACGACACGATCGCGAAGCTGTCGGTAAATGGGCTGACTGTCGTTCCACTCTCGATCCATGATGAATTCCAGATAGCTGACCGCCTATTGGTCAGTCGCTGGACACGCGGACGATTGCGGGCGAGGTCGTCTTGGTTAGCCGTCCGGGGAGCGGTTCGGCTTCGCCGATCCGCACGGAAAGCGTGGACGACCCTGGTTCGCGTGCGGAGACGACGTCGATTCTTGTGACGGTAGCGAGCCCCTTGAACGCCGGTGCAGTTACCTTCAACGCCGCGAGCATCCGAGGCTCGCGACTGCCGGAGTCCATTTGCGCTGGCAGAATCACCGCTACGGCGAGGGTGATCACCGTTATAGCGACCGCGGCTATACCGAGCGCGACACGCGGGGTAGACGGTTGGTAGTCGTTCATCGATATCTCCTCAATTAAAGGCCGGCGTTCGCCGATAGCTTGGATTCGACCGACAGCGCGCCGGGGCTAGAAGTCTTCTTAAGTCTATTCAAAGGTTTGATCATTAAGATCCTCCTGATTTCACGTATTAGTGTTATAGTGTACCATAACACTATCTCGGATGCAAGCCCCATTTCCATCGGTGCTTGATCGTCCTCGGCGCCAACCCGATGAGCGCCTGCTCCGCACCCTGGAGATCGTGCGTGTGGGCACGCGTGTGCGTGCGCGGTTTGTCGTGGAATGCCGGGCGGCCGGCGTCGAGGCCATCGACTGCCTCTGCACGTTTCGTGACGCGCGGTGCTGCGGCCGACGCGCGTTACGCGAAGAGGTGTCGATCTACGCGGTGGCGAAACGCTTGCTCGCCACGCTGAACGATCGTTGGCGCACCATGCGGCCAATGCGTCCGACGAACCTCCGGCACGGCCGCACGATCGAAGAGGCCGCGATCGCTATTGGCCGCATCGACAATGCGTAGCTTAACGAGATCACGCGCCCGAAGCTCGATCGCCAGATCGAAGAGCGGCGAAAGGAGCATTCAACCACGGTACAATCTGACGACCACGCACCGCACCCGATCGCCTGTTCGACGTCATCGGAATCAGCGGTCACCCGGCGGAATACGTGCGGATGGCAGTCTGGCAAATACAGCTTTTGGGCGGCTTGCGCGCGACGCACGGCAACGCCGTGATCGCCCAGTTTCCGAGTCGACCCATCGCGATGCTGTTGGCGCGGCTCGCGCTGGAGCCGCAACGGCGCCACGCCCGCGAGGAGCTCATCGAGCTGCTTTGGCCTGACGTTGAACTGGACGTCGGCCG
>VBCS01000331.1 GCA_005888955.1 Betaproteobacteria bacterium | reverse complement strand
TTGCGAAAGTTTGCCGGCAGTCGGCGCTGATCTTTGCAGGAGCCCTTGCCGCGGCGGTCATTACGCAATCTTCGGTTGTTGCAGAGGGCACCGCGCGCGGTGCGCGCAACATCGTTCTCGTGCACGGCGCATGGGCCGACGGTTCGAGCTGGTCCAAGGTGATTCCGCTGCTCGAAAAGGCCGGATTGAACGCCGTGGCCGTTCAGAATCCGCTCACCTCATGGGAAGAAGACGTCGCTGCAACGAGGCGCGCCGTCGCGCTTCAGGACGGCCCGGTGATTCTTGTCGGGCACTCGTACGGCGGCGCCGTGATCACCGACGTGGGGGCCGACCCTCACCGACGTGGGGGCCGACCCGAAGGTGGTCGGGCTGGTCTACGTGGCCGCGTTTGCTCCTGACGTCGGACAAGCGCTTGGCGATCTCGGCAAGGAATTCCCGCCCGCCCCCGGCGGCGCGGAGCTGCGACCCGACCCGAACGGATTTCTGACCATGACCACCAAAGGTGTCATGGAGAACTTCGCCCCGGATCTTCCGCTGGCGGAGCGAAAGCTTGTCGCCGCGACACAGGGAGCCACCAACGGCGCAGTGTTCGGCGCAAAGGTCGCCAACGCCGCGTGGAAATCGAAGCCGACCTGGTACGTCGTCGCCGGCAACGACCGCATGATCCAACCGGATCTGGAGCGCAAGTTCGCAAAGGCGATGAATGCGAAGACGACCACGGTCGGGTCCAGCCATGTGCCGATGCTGTCGCACCCCGGCGAAGTGGCGAAGGTGATCATCGAAGCGGCAAAGACCGCGTCCGCCAACTGATCGCTTCGTATTGCTCCGAACGAGAGAGGCAGCCATGACTCACCGACTCAGGATCAACGGAACTGTGCGCAGCGTCGATGTCGACGACGACACGCCTCTGCTGTGGGTGCTGCGCGACGTGCTCGGGATGACCGGCACCAAGTTCGGCTGTGGCAGAGCGCTTTGCGGCGCGTGCACCGTGCACATCGATGGCGCGCCGGCACGCTCCTGCATCACCGCCATTTCCACCGTCGGCGACAAGGCCGTCACCACCATCGAGGCGATCGGCAAGACGAGTCATGGACGCGCCGTGCAGCGAGCCTGGCTCGAAGTCGAGGTTCCACAGTGCGGCTATTGCCAGTCGGGACAGATCATGTCCGCCTCGGCACTGCTGGCAAAGAACCCTCGTCCCAGCGATGCCGACATCGACGCCGCGATGTCCGGCAACATCTGCCGCTGCGGCACCTACATCCGCATTCGCGAAGCGATCAAACGCGCGGCGCAAGCGAACGGGAAGGGAGCGTGACCATGATCCGCGATCCGGCTTTTCGAGCGACCCGATCGGCTCCGGCCACCGATCTCTCCCGGCGCAGGTTCCTGCAGGCCGGAGCGGCGGTGGGTGGAGGTCTGTTGCTGAGCTTCACGCTGCCGTTCGCGGAAAGCGGAGCCGAAGCAGCCGATGCGGTCGCCTTCGCGCCCAATGCCTTCATCCGCATCGGCCGCGACGGGAAGATCGTCCTGGTCATGCCCTATGTCGAGATGGGGCAAGGCACGTACACGTCGATTCCGATGCTGATCGCTGAAGAGCTGGAGGTCGATCTGAAACAAGTGCAGATCGAGCACGCGCCTCCCAACGAAAAGCTCTACGGCAATCCCTTGCTCGGTGGCATACAGGCGACCGGGAACTCGAACGCGGTGCGCGCGTCGTGGCAGCCGTTGCGCGAAGCCGGTGCGACGGCGCGAACGATGCTGATCGCCGCCGCAGCGAAAAGGTGGAATGTCGATCCGGCCGCCTGCCGTGCGCAAAAGGGCGTGGTGCTGCACGAGTCGACGGGACGAACCGCGAGATACGGCGAGCTGTCGGCCGATGCGGCGCGCATGGCCGTGCCGGACAAAGTGGCGCTCAAGCGACCGGAGGATTTCAAGCTCATCGGGACGCCGGCCAAGCGGCTGGACACGCCGGCGAAGGTCAACGGCACGGCCGTCTACGGCATCGACGCCCGCCCACCCGGTGTGAAGATCGCGACGCTCGCCCAATCGCCCGTCTTCGGCGGCCGCGTGAAGAGCGTCGATGACAAGGCCGCGAAGGCCGTCAAGGGCGTGCGCCAGATCGTGCGCCTCGACGACGCCGTCGCCGTCGTGGCCGACCACATGGGGGCCGCGAAGAAAGGACTTGCCGCGCTCAAAATCGAATGGGACGAGGGACTGCACGCCAGGCTCACGACGGAGGACATCGCGCGCGAGCTCGAAAAGGCGACGCTCGATCGGGGAGCCGTTGCACAGAATATCGGCGATGTCGACCAGGCGATGGCCGGCGCTGCGACCAAGGTCGAGGCGACCTACCAGGTTCCGTTCCTCGCGCACGCAACGATGGAGCCGATGAACTGCACGGTTCATGTCCGCAAGGACGGCTGCGAAGTCTGGGTCGGCACTCAGGCGATCGCGCGCGCGCAAGCGGCTGCCGCAAAGGTCACCGGTCTGCCGCTGGACAGGGTCGTCGTTCATAACCACCTCATCGGCGGTGGCTTCGGCCGGCGACTCGAGGTCGACGGCGTCACGCGCGCCGTCGAGATCGCCACGCACGTCGACGGTCCGCTCAAAGTCGTGTGGACGCGCGAAGAAGATATCCAGCACGACATGTATCGGCCCTATTGGTTCGACCGAATCTCCGCCGGTCTCGATGCGAAGGGAATGCCCGTCGCCTGGAACAATCGCTTCGCGGGCGCTTCGATCATCGCGCGATATCTCCCGCCGGCGTTCAACAACGGTCTGGACCCCGACACCACTGAAGGCGCGATCGATCTCGCCTATGCGCTCCCGAATATGCACGTCGAGTATGCGCGGGTCGAGCCTCCGGGCATTCCGACCGCCTTCTGGCGTAGCGTCGGGCCGTCGCACAACGTGTTCGTGACCGAAAGCTTCATGGACGAGCTTGCGGCGGCGGCGAAGCAAGACCCGGTCGCGTATCGGCTCGCTCTGCTCGACAAGACGCCGCGCGCCAAGGCCGTGCTTCAGCTTGCGGCGAACAAGGCCGAATGGGGAAAGCCGTTGCCTGAGCGGGTCGGCCGTGGCGTGTCCCTACAGTTCGTCTTCGCGAGCTACATGGCGCATGTCGCCGAAGTCGAAGTCGCGAGCGACGGAACGGTTCGCGTCCGGCGCGTCGTCTGCGCGGTCGACTGCGGCATCGCCGTCAATCCCGACACGATTCAGGCCCAGATCCAGAGCGCGGTCATGTTCGGAGTCACCGCGGCGCTCCATGGCGAGATCACGCTCAAGGACGGCCGCGTGCAGCAGAGCAACTTCCACGACTATCCGGCGCTGCGCATGAACGAGGCGCCGGCGGTCGAAGTGCACATCGTTAGAAGCAGCGAGCCGCCGGGCGGGATGGGCGAGGCCGGGACTTCGGCGGTCGTTCCCGCGGTGACCAATGCGATCTTCGCAGCGACAGGCAAGCGTCTGCGAAAGCTGCCGGTCGACACAACGGCGTTGAAGCGGGCTTAAGTCATGCGAAGAACGTGAGTCTCCGCACCGGGTAGAAGGTTCACCGCGCGCAGCTCGTCGAGGAGCGAGCCGGGCTTGTCGATGCTCCAGAGGCCTAGCGGACGGTTTCGACGGCGGCGGTAAAGACGTAACCGGCACCGCGTTCCGTCCGGATCAGCTGCGCTCGGGTGCCCTTGGGCTCGATCTTCTTGCGCAGCCGTCCCACCTGCACATCGACGGAGCGGTCG
>VBCS01000328.1 GCA_005888955.1 Betaproteobacteria bacterium | reverse complement strand
ATCGGCATCGTGGCCTACCTCGCCATGCGCTTCGAGTGGCGGTTTGCGGTATCCGCGATCATCGCCAACCTGCACGACGTCATCATTATCCTGGGCTTCTTCGCGGTGTTCCAATGGGAATTTTCGCTGCCCGTGCTGGCGGCGGTGCTCGCCGTCCTCGGTTATTCGGTCAACGAGTCGGTGGTGATCGCCGACCGGATCCGCGAGAACTTCCGCAAGATGCGCAAGGCAAGCGTGCCCGAAATCATCAATAGCGCGATTACGAGCACGCTGTCGCGGACGATCATCACTCACGGTTGCACGCTGATGATGGTGTTGTCGATCCTCTTCTTCGGTGGCGAGACGTTGCACTACTTCGCGCTGGCGCTGGCGATCGGCATCTGTTTCGGCATCTACTCGTCAGCGCTGGTGATGGCGTCGCTCGTGATGTGGCTGGGCGTGTCGCGCGAGGACCTGGTCAGACCGGAAAAGAAAACGGGTGCGGCGGGCGCTGAGAAGATCCTGCCTTGATGGGGTCAGAGACGACTTTTCTGATCGTCGCTCGAACGGCGCCGGCGCCCATCAAAAGTCGTCTCTGACGCCGAGCCATGCTGACGACACTGATCTACTCGCTGTTCGCGCTGGACCAGACGCTCGCCAACCTGGCCGCACAGCACTTCGCGCTGATGCTCGCGGCGCTCTTCATCGTCATCTTCGCCGAGACCGGGCTCGTGATTTTTCCGCTGCTGCCCGGAGACTCGCTGCTGTTCGTCTCCGGCACCGTGGTCGCGGCAACGGATCTCAACATTCACCTGCTGGTGGTGACGCTGTTTGCGGCGGCGGTGCTCGGCGACTCGGCCAATTACGCAATCGGGCACTTTATCGGCCCCAAGGCTTTTAGCCGGCCTCAGGACACCTGGCTCGGCCGCTGGCTCAAGCCCGAGTACCTCGACCGCACCCACCGCTTCTACGAAAAATACGGCGGCTTTACGATCATCATCGGCCGCTTCGTGCCGATCGTGCGCACCTTTGCGCCGTTCCTGGCCGGCGTCGGGGCCATGACTTACCGGAAATTCCTGTCTTACAACGTGATCGGCGCGGCGGCCTGGGTCGGCTCGCTCGCCTACGCCGGCTACCTGTTCGGCAACATTCCCTGGGTCAAGGACAATCTCGCCTGGATCGTCCTCGGGATTGTGATCGTTTCGCTGCTGCCGATGGCCGTGCAGTTCATCAAGGAGCGCTACGCCCGCGCGAGTGCCGACGGCGGCTGAAGAGCGGTCGCGGCCGTCGTTGAAGCGTTCACTCGACACGAAGCGCGGCTCGCGCCGCTAGATCCGCTGCGCGAGCTCGGCCGCGTCGCCGATATAGGTCGCAGGTGTCAGCACTTTCAGCCGCGCTTTCGCGTCCGCGGGTATCGCGAGCGCGTCGATGAACGCGTGGAGCGACTCCCGGGTGATGCCGCGTTTGCCGCGCGTCAACGCGCTGAGTTGCTCGTAGGGCTCCGGCACGCCGAAGCGCCGCATCACCGTCTGGATCGCTTCGGCTAGAACTTCCCAGTTCGCTTCGAGATCGGCCGCAAGTCGCACCGGATCGACCGCCATTCTGGAGAGTCCCTGCCGGCACGACAGGTAGCCCAGCAGCGAGTATCCCAGCGCGACGCCCACGTTTCGGAGCACCGTCGAGTCGCTGAGGTCGCGCTGCCAGCGCGACACCGGTAGCTTGTCGGCGAGGTGCCTCAGGAGTGCATTGGCCAGACCCAGGTTGCCCTCGGAGTTCTCGAAGTCGATCGGATTGACCTTGTGCGGCATCGTGCTCGAGCCGACCTCGCCCTCCTTCGTCTTCTGGCGGAAGTAGCCGAGCGCGACGTAGCCCCAGAGATCGCGGTCGAGATCGAGCACGATCGTATTGATCCGCGCCAGCGCGTCGAAGAGCGCGGCGAGTCCGTCGTGCGGCTCGATCTGCGTCGTATAGGCATTGAACCCGAGGCCGAGCGCGGTCACCACGCGACGGGCGAGCGCCTGCCAGTCGATGTCGGGGTACGCGATGCGGTGCGCGTTGTAATTGCCGACCGCGCCGTTGATCTTGCCCGGCAGCATCGCGTCCGCGAACGCCGGCAGCGCGCTTTCCAACCGCGCGACCACGTTGGCGATCTCCTTTCCCAGCGTCGTCGGCGTCGCCGGCTGGCCATGCGTGCGCCCGAGCATCGGCAACGCAGCGTGGGCGCGGGCGAGCGCGCGCAGATCGGCGATGAGCGCGGTAACGGCGGGAGATAGCACCGTGCGCCGCGACTCGAGCAGCATCAGCCCGTACGCGAGGTTGTTGATGTCCTCGGAAGTACACGCGAAATGGATGAACTCGGCCGCGCGCGCGATCTCCGGCACCGCTGCGAAGCGCTCCTTGAGCCAGTACTCGACCGCCTTGACGTCGTGGTTGGTCTTCTGCTCGATCGTCTTGACCCGCTCGGCGTCGGCAACAGAGAAGTCCTTGCAGGCCGCGGCGAGCAACGCCCGCGCCGACGCGGAGAACGGCGGTACCTCGGCCACGCC
>VBCS01000330.1 GCA_005888955.1 Betaproteobacteria bacterium | reverse complement strand
GAATTGACTTGTCCCTTGGGAATCGACTGGATGCCGGCGCGCATGATCTCGCAAAAATACGCCGCCTCGAACATGATGAAGGTGATGATGGCGGTCCTCTCGGCTCCGATCTGCACCGGCCGCTCGGCGCGAGTCGCCCACTGCAGGATTTCCGGCATCAGAAAGAAGAACCAGAAAATCACGAGCACCAATGGGATCGAGCGCATCAGGTCCACGTAGCCGCCGGCGAACGTCGAGAGCCACTTGATCGGCGACAGGCGCGCGAGCGCGAGCAGCGTGCCGAAAAACAATCCGCCCAAGGCTGCGGTCACGGTAAGCTGCACCGTGTACTGAAAGCCCTTCCACAGGTAGGGCAACGAATTGGCGATGATGCCGAAGTCGAGATGCATGGTCGCCCCCTACTTTGCGCCGCCGATGATATAGCCCGGCACCGCCGTCCGCCGCTCGACGAGCGCCATGACGCGGTTGGCGGTCATCGCGATCGCGATGTAGATCAGAGTCGCAGCGGTGAAGGCTTCGAAGAAGTTGAACGTGTACTCCCCGAGCTCACGCGCGCGGAACGTGAGCTCCGGCAGTCCGATGGTGAGCGCGATCGACGAGTTCTTGATCAGATTCATCGTCTCGCTGGTCAGCGGCGGAATGATGATGCGAAAGCCCATCGGCAGCAGGACGTAGCGATAGACCTGCGGCTGCGTAAGTCCCACCGCCATGCCGGCCATGCGCTGTCCGCGCGCGAGCGACTGGATGCCTGCGCGGACCTGCTCGGCGACGCGCGCCGAAGTGAATAGCCCGAGGCACAGCACCGCGGAGACAAACTGCGCGTTGGCCGGGTTGGTTTGCACGATCCAGCTCTTCAGCGGCGGGATGAACTCCGGAACGACGAAATACCACAGGAACATCTGCACCAGCAGGGGGATGTTGCGGAAGAACTCGACCCACGCATTGCCGAAATGCACCATCCATGGGCGATCGGTGGTCCGTATGGTGCCGATGACCGAGCCGAGCGTGAGCGCGATGACCCACGCGCAGGCAGAGACAGCGAGCGTCCAGCCCACGCCGGAAACGATGAGCTGCCAGTAGCGCTCGCCCCCACCGGGGAGCTCCTCGAAGAAGACACCCCAGTTCATGATGTATGTCGTCATGCGTCACCCCCTTGGCGAATCGCGACCGTACGCTTTTCGCTGCTGCGATCCGGTCCGCGCGTGGCGGCCGCCCGCAAAACAAGAGGGCCGGAAAGCGCGTCGGCGTTCCGGCCCTGTCGTGCTGTCGGCTGCTTGAGACAGCCTTGTTGTTATACGCCCTTGTCGTTCGGGTTCGCGAACGCTTCCTTGATCGGCGCAGTTTCCGGGAAGTTCATATTGACGTTCTTCGGCGGAATCGGGCTCGTGAACCACTTGGCGTAAAGCTTGTGGATCTCGCCGGACTTCATCACTCCGCCGACCGTCTTGTCGACCAGCGCCTTGAACTGCGGATCGTCCTTGCGCAGCATCATGCTGTACGGCTCCTGGCGCAGCGATTCCTGGATAATCATGTAATCGCCAGGATTGCTCGAATTGGCGATCTGCCCCGCGAGCAGGATGTCGTCCATCACGAACGCGGCCGTCCTGTCCTGCGAGAGCAGGAGGAACGACTCGGCGTGGTCCTTACCGTAGATTTCCTTGATTTCCACGTTCTTGGTCTTGTCGTATTGCTTGAGCAGCGGTACCGAAGTCGTCCCGGACGTCGTCGAGATCGTCTTGCCGTTGAGATCGACGAGGCTCTTGATGCCCGAGCTCTTCTTGACCGCCGCGGTGACGTTGATCACGAAATACGTCGGGCCGAACGCCACCTGCTGCTGGCGCGCGACCGAGTTGGTGGTCGACCCGCACTCCATGTCGATCGTGCCGTTCTGCAGCAGCGGAATACGGTTGGATGAGCTTACGGGCTGCAGGTTGACCTTGAGGTTCGGCATTTTCAGCTCCGCCTTCACGGCGTCGACGACCTTCATGCACAAGTCCATCGCGTAGCCGATCGGCTGCTGCTTGTCATCGAGATACGAGAACGGAATCGACGACTCGCGATAACCGATGGTGATCGCGCCGGTGTCCTTGATCTTCTTGAGCGTCCCGGTCAACTCCTGAGCGCATACAGCGGTTCCGATGCCGACCGCGACCAGTCCGACTGCAAATTTGCCCAGCAATTTCATGAATCCTCCCATAACCCGGTAATGGAGCCGTCTTGAGAATCAGACGGCTGCGATGCCCGTCCCAACGTGTCGCGCTAGTGTAACGACTGCCCCTCGGAATGTCCACGCCGACAGGCCGTTCGTGGTGAGCCCGTCGAACCACAACGGCCGTTCACCTGCTTCAACCGGCTCAGCACAGGCTTCGACGGGGCTCAGGGCGAACGGCCGTCAGAATATTCCGTAGCCTATAATCGACGTATGGGTCTCGATCCGATCGGTCGCGTCGCGGAGTTGCGCGCGATCGAACGCGCCGCGGCAGCAGACCCGCTCATGGACCGTGCCGGACTCGCCGCCGCCAGCACCGCTCGCGACCTGCTCGCCGGATGTGCTCCACGCGTTCTGATTCTCG
>VBCS01000329.1 GCA_005888955.1 Betaproteobacteria bacterium | reverse complement strand
CCCGCTCCAGGCGGGCCCAGCAGCACGAGTCGCATTTTTCTTTAGTCGCTTCCGTTCCGATTGCCAAAACTGCTCAAACCGCGCCGGCCGCGTAGAGCGCGCGCACTCGATCGAGGTCTTGCTGGGTATCGACGCCCGGCGCAGGCGTGCCTTTGGTCACCCGCACCGCGATCCGGTAGCCGTGCCACAACGCGCGCAACTGCTCAAGAGCCTCGAAGCGCTCGAGCTGCGCCGGCGAGAGCGAAGGATAATGGCGCAGGAAGCCGACGCGATAGGCGTACAGCCCGTAATGGCGATACAAGGGTAAGCCGAGGGGAAGCTTGCTGCGCGCGGCAGCAAAGGCGTCGCGTGCCCAGGGAATCGTCGCCCGGCTGAAATACAGAGCATATCCTGCATGATCGAGCACCACCTTGACGACGTTGGGATTGAACGCCTCTTCCGGGTCGTCGATCGGGTGGCATGCCGTTGCGATCGCGGCATCGGCGTGCGCGCGCAACTCCTCGGCGACTTCGCGGATCAGCGCGGGTTCGAGCAGCGGCTCGTCGCCCTGGACGTTGACCACGATCGCCTTGTCTTCGAGCTTCAGCTGCGCGGCAGCCTCCGCGAGCCGGTCGGTGCCGGTCGGGTGGTCGGCGCGCGTGAGCACAGCATCGATCCCGTGCTGCGACGCGGCCATGCGAATGCGCTCGTCGTCGGTCGCCACCACGACCCGGTCCGCGCCGCTGGCACGCGCCCGCTCCGCGACGCGAACGACCATCGGCTTGCCCATGATGTCGAGTAAGGGCTTGCCCGGTAGGCGCGTAGACGCGTAACGGGCCGGGATGAGGACGGTGAACGTCATTTGTCGCGCCTGCTTGCCTTTCGAGGAAACCGGCGCGACGGCTCCGACCTTTCCCTCCTCTGCCTTTTCACTCGTACTCGGACGGCTCGAGCTTGCGCGCCTCCTCTTCGAGCATGACCGGAATGCCGTCGCGAATCGGGTAGGCAAGCCGCGCCGGCTTGGAGATCAGCTCCTGCCGCTGCCGATCATAGATCAGCGGGGCTTTGGTGACGGGGCAAACCAGGATTTCAAGGAGCTTGGCGTCCACGGATCGTCCTTTCCACCCGCGCGACCAACGCGGGATCGATGCGAGCCCGGACCGGCAGGTACCAGCAACGCGTATCGGCGAACCCCGCGCATTTTACCGCATCCTTCTCCGTCATCAGGATCGCCGTGGCGTCAGGGAATACGAGGTCCGCGCGCGCGTAGCGGTAATGGTCGGGAAACGGGTGACACACCGGATCGAAGCCGAGGCGGCGCACCAGAACGAAGAAGCGTGCCGGATTGCCGATACCCGCGACGGCATGAAGTACGCCGGCGCGCCATGCAGCGGCATCCGCGATTGCATCCTCTTGCGTCAGATTCCGCCACGGCAGCGGCTCGTACGTCATCGCCGTTTCCCGCCCGGAGTCACCCGAGGGCAGCGGCTCTTCCCCGGTCGTTAGCCGCACCAGCGCATCGACGCGATCGAGCCGCGAGCGAGGCTCGCGCAGTGGGCCGGCGGGGAGCATGCGAGCGTTGCCGAAGCCGCGCGCGTCGTCGATGACCGCGATCTCGAACTCGCGTCGCAATGCGTAATGTTGCAGCCCGTCGTCGGCGAGGATGACGTCGCACTCCGGATGCGCCGCGAGCAGCGCGCGCGCGGCTGCGACGCGGTCGCGCCCGATCCACACCGGAAACGCGTCCGCGGCGAGCAGCAGCGGCTCATCGCCGACGGCGGCCGGATCGTCGCCGGGTGTGACCACACGCGGCACCACGTTGCTGCCACCGTAACCGCGGCTGACAATGCCGGGCCGCCACGCTGCGCGCGCCAGCGCCGCGGCGAGCGCGCGCGTCAGCGGCGTCTTGCCCACGCCACCGGCGAGGATGCTGCCGACAACGACCACGGGGACCGCCAGCGACGCGCTCTGCGCAATACCGGCCTGATAGACCCAGCGGCGAATTGCGGCAACGGCTCTGAACAGGAGAGACAGCGGCAGCAACGCCGCGGTCAGCGGCGTGAGTCGCGGCGCGTACCACGCTGCGACGAGGCGGTCGGAAAAGGCCACGACATTCCTCGCTGGGAATCCTGCGTCGAGGTTCGCTCTGTGCCGTCATTCCCGCTCCCCGCCTTCGCGGGGACAGGGTCGCGGGAATCCAGCGTCGTTCGTCACACGCCACGGGATCCCGGGTCTCGCTACGCTCGCCCGGGATGACGCATCGGTTTCCAATCGCGGCCCGTCTGCGCCGGCCCGCTCTTCATTTCGTCGGCGTTTGCGTCGCGAAGGTGATGTGGATGAGCCCGGCCATCCGCGCAGCTTCCATCACGTGAATGACCGACTGGTGTGTCGCATTCGCGTCCGCGTTGATGATGACCACCGGCTCCTTGGCGTCGCCGGCCGCGCGCTTGAGCGCGTCGGCGAGCGCGGCCACCGTCGTAAACTGGAAGACATTCTTGTCGATAACGTATCGCCCTTGGACATCGACTCCAACATTGATCTCCTTCGGCCGCTGCTGCATCGGATCCGCGGCGGCTTCCGGCAGGGTGATCTGGAGCTCGGCGACGCGCTGATAGGTCGTCGTCACCATCAGGAAGATGAGGATGACGAGGAGGACGTCGATCAGGGGAATAAAGTTGATCTCGGGCTCTTCCCGGGAGCGGCCGGCGCGCAGATCCATGGTCCTGGCGGCAGAATCCGGCTATTTGCGCTCGCCGTGCGCGAGCTCGACCAGCTTGATCGCCTGCTGCTCCATCTCGAGGGTCAGGCTGTCGACCTTGGCGCGGAAATGGCGATAGAAAAT
>VBCS01000327.1 GCA_005888955.1 Betaproteobacteria bacterium | reverse complement strand
CACGCGCGACAGTATTCTCTTTCCTACCCGCGGCCTGCTGCAGAGCGCGCTGGTAGAATGGGGCCTGCCGGTGGGCGACCTGTCCTACTACAAGCTGAACTATCTGATTCAGTGGTTCACCCCGCTGCCGGCGAATATCGTCTGGATGCTGCGCGGCGACGTCGGCTACGGCGGCGGCCTCGGCAACAAGCCGCTTCCATTCTTCAAGGCGTATTATGCGGGTGGCGTGGGTTCGGTACGCGGCTACGATACGGCGTCGCTGGGTCCGCAGGACAGCCAGGGCAACACGATCGGCGGCAGGCGCAAGATTATTGGCAACGCCGAATTGTTCTTTCCATTGCCGGGGGCCAAGGCAAACGATCAGTCGGTCCGGCTGTCGGTGTTCACCGATGCCGGCCAGATCTATGACAATGGTTCGCAGCCCCAGCTCGAGTCGTTCCGGTTTTCGGCGGGCGCGGGCCTGGCATGGAACTCTCCGGTCGGGCCGCTCAAGTTCAGTTATGGCTACCCGCTGAACAAGAAGATCGGTGACCGCGTGCAGCATTTCCAGTTCCAGGTGGGGACGGTGTTTTGAGAGGCAGATGTTCAGCCTCGCAGCAGGAGAAACGTGGCATGAGGCAATCGATGACGCTGACCGTTGGCGCGCTGGTCCTGGCGCTGGCCGCTACCCTGGCGTTCGCCCAGGGCGGCGAGTACAAGATCGGATTCGTCAACACCGAGCGGCTGTTCCGCGAAGCCACGCCGGCGAAGCGCGCGCAGCAGAAGCTGGAGAAGGAATTCGCCGGCCGCGACGCCGACATCCAGAAACTCTCCAAGCAGGTGCGCGACCTCCAGGCGCTGCTGGAGAAGGACGGTGTCACCATGGCCGAGAGCGATCGTCGCAACAAGGAGCGCGATCTCGCCAACATGAGCCGCGACCTGCAGCGCCTGCAGCGCGAGTTCCGCGAGGATTTGAACCTGCGTCGCAACGAAGAGCTGGGCTCCGTGCAGGAGCGCGCCAACAAAGTCATTCAGCAGATCGCCGAGGCCGAGAAGTTCGACCTGATTTTGCAGGATCCGGTGGTGTTCGCGAGCACGCGAATCGACATCACCGAAAAAGTGATCAAGGCGCTCGCCGACAAGTAGGCGAGCAACTTTCGGCAGCGCGCATGGGCTCACCAGACGCTGTCGGGATTCCCCTGCGCCAGCTCGCCGAGCGTTGCGGCGCCGAGCTCGCCGGCGATGGCGACGTCGTCATCGACCGGGTCGCCACGCTCGATTCCGCGGGCGAGGGCGCCATCGCATTCCTGTCCAATTCGAAGTATCGCGGCCGCCTGGCAGGAACGCGCGCGAGCGCGGTGATCGTCGCGCCGGGCGACGCGCAGGCCACCGCCTTGCCCAAGCTCGTGACGACGAATCCGTATGCGGCCTACGCGCGGGTCGCCGCCATACTGCATCCGGCGCGGGCGCCCCTGCCGGGAGTTCATCCGACCGCGGTCGTTGCGGGAAGCGCGCGCGTCGCGCCGAGCGCGGCGATCGGCGCGCACGCTGTGATCGGCGAGCGCACCCGCGTTGGCGAGCGCGCGGAGGTGGGCGCGGGAACGGTGGTCGGTGAGGATTGCAGCCTCGACGACGACTGTTTACTGCATCCTCGCGTCGTCGTTTACCCGCGCTCGTCCATCGGGCCACGCACGATCGTGCACAGCGGGGCGGTCATCGGCGCGGACGGCTTCGGTATGGCGGAACAGGACGGGCGCTGGCTCAAGATCCCGCAGCTCGGCCGCGTAGTCGTTGGCGCAGACGTCGAGATCGGCGCCAACACGACCATCGATCGCGGCGCAATCGGCGATACGGTGATCGACGACGACGTCAAGCTCGATAACCAGATCCAGATCGGCCACAATTGCCACATCGGAGCGCACACGGCGATCGCGGGCTGCGTCGGCATCGCGGGCAGCACGACGATCGGCCGCAATTGCAAGATCGGCGGCGCGGCAATGATCAGCGGACACCTCGAGATCCCCGACGGCACGGTCATTTCCGCGGCAACCGGGGTGTTCGACTCGATCCATTCGCCTGGCGTCTATACGGGGACGTTCCCCGCCTTGCCGCATCGAGAGTGGAAGCGCGTGGCGGCGGCCACGCGCCGATTGCGCTCGATACTCGAGCGGTTGCGCGCGCTGGAGCGTGCGCAAAACGACAAGGAGACGTGATCGTGCCGACCATGGATATCAACGAGATCATGCGGCTCCTGCCGCATCGATATCCGTTCCTGCTGGTCGACCGCGTGCTCGAGTGCGAAGTGGGGCAACGCATCAAGGCCGTCAAGAACGTGACGCTGAACGAGCCTTTTTTCCAAGGCCACTTTCCGGGATACCCGGTGATGCCGGGCGTGCTCGTCATCGAGGCGATGGCGCAGGTGTCGGCGATCCTCGCGTACGTGACGCGCGGTGAGCGCCACGACGCCAGATCGCTTCTGTTCTTCGCCGGCATCGACGATGCGCGCTTCAAGCGGCCGGTGTTTCCCGGCGACCAGCTCGTCCTCGAGTCGGTAGAGCTCAACGTCGTGCGCAGCGTGTTCAAGTTCGCGGCCAGGGCGAGCGTCGGCGGCGAGCTCGTCGCGGAGGCGCGGCTCATGGCGGCCGTGCGCGACGTGCAGGCGTAAGGAACCTAGCAGGCTGATGCAGAACCCCTCATGAGCCGCGTTTCGGACGAGATGGCCCCGGATGCAAGGCGCGAGCCGCGTCGAATAGCTGGTGCATATTCGCAAGGCGAGCAACGCCGCAGCCGGGGCCATATCGTCGAAACCCGCATGGCCAGCGGTTTGGCGGGCGGTCTGCTTTGTCGCAGCTCGCTCATGTGCGATCGAGCACACGTCGCTCGCCGCTTCGCGCATCCCATCCCGCCAAGCCGCTGCGCGGCCACGACGGGTTCTGCATCAGCCTGCTAGATGGCGAGCGTCCATCCCACGGCGGTGGTGGCCGCCGGCGCCCGCCTCGCGCCGGACGTTCAAGTCGGTCCTTTCGCGGTGATCGGCTCCGACGTGGAAGTCGGCGCCGGAACGACGATCGCGAGTCACGTCGTGATTGCGGGCCGCACCCGCATCGGCCGCGGCAATCGCATCTTCCAATTCGCTTCGGTCGGCGAGATTCCGCAGGACCGCAAGTACGGCGGCGAACCGACGGCGACCGAGATCGGCGACGACAACGTCATCCGCGAGTTCGTGACCATTCACGCCGGCACCGTGCTGGACCGTGGCACTACGTCGATCGGCGACCGCAACTGGCTGCTGGCGTACGCCCATGTTGCGCACGATTGCGTTGTCGGCAACGACACGACGTTTTCGAACAATGCACAACTCGCCGGCCACGTCGTCGTCGGCGATCACGCCGTGCTGGGAGGATTCGTCGGCGTGCATCAGTTCTGCCGCATCGGCGCGTACGCGATGGTCGCCGCTGGATCGATCGTGCTGCAGGACGTGCCGCCATTCGTGACCGCGTCGGGGTACCCGGCGAAACCGCATGGCACCAACGGCGAGGGCCTGCGCCGGCGCGGCTTTGCGGCAAGCGATATCATCGCTATCCGCCGCGCATACAAGGCGCTGTACCGCAACAAGCTGTCGCTCGACGAAGCGCGAGCGGCGATTGCGGCCGAGGCCGGCAAGGTGCCGGCACTCGGTATCATGGCTGAATTTCTGGAGACGCCGGGACGCGGGATCATCCGTTGACCGTTGCACGCTAAATTCCGTCGATGCGCCAGGGGGGCGAAGGGATGACGATCGGCATCGTCGCCGGCGAAGCGTCGGGTGACGCGCTCGGCGCCGAGCTTGTCCGCGCAGTGCGGGCACGGATACCGAGCGTGCGCTTCGCCGGCATCGCGGGCCCGCGCATGGAGGCGGCAGGATGCGAGGCTTGGTACCCGATGTCGCGGCTGGCTTTGAGAGGCTACGCCGAGGTTGTCAGTGAACTTCCTGCGCTGCTGCTCGTCCGGCGCGATGTCCGGCGGCGCCTGCTGGCAGCGAAGGCGACGTTGTTCATCGGCGTCGACGCGCCGGACTTCAATCTGGGCCTGGAAGCCGCGCTCAAGCGGCGAGGCGTGCGCACGATCCACTACGTCAGTCCGTCCGTCTGGGCATGGCGACGCGAGCGCATCGGCGCGATCGCGCGTTCGGCCGACCGGTTGCTGGCGCTATTCCCCTTCGAGCCGCCGCTGTACGCAGCGGCAGGTCTGCCGGTCACTTTCGTCGGCCATCCGCTGGCGGCGGAGGCTGCCACCGCGACGAGCCGTCGCGAGACGCGCGAAATCCTTAAGCTCGACGCGAGAGAAGCCGCCTTCGCGCTCCTGCCCGGAAGCCGCGTGTCCGAGCTCGAGATGCACAGCGAGCTGGTGCTGACGGCCGCCGCCGAAATCCTCGAGGCGCAGCCGGCGGCGAAGTTTCTGGTGCCGCTAGTAAGCCGCGAGACACGTGAGTATTTTGAAGCCGTCCTCCACCGCCTGCAGCTCGAAACTTTGCCGCTGACCATCCTCTACGGCCATGCCGACCAGGCGCTGCGAGCGGCTGACGTCGGTATCGTCGCGTCGGGAACCGCAACGCTCGAGGCTGCGCTGTCGCGCTGTCCACATCTGATCTTCTACCGGGTAAACCCGCTGACCGCGCGTATCGTCGCGCGCAAGCTGCTGCTGCCTTATGTCGGGCTGCCCAATGTGCTCGCCGGGCGCTTCGTTGCCCCGGAATTCCTGCAGACCGAAGCGACGGCGGCGAATCTAGCCCGCGCCGCGCTCAATCTCTACGACGACACGATCGTTCGGCGCCGTCTTGAAGCGCTGTTCGCGGCGATGGCACGTTCGCTTGCCGCCGAGACGGCGAGCATCGCCGCGGACGCGGTTGTAACCGAGCTGCGACTCGCGGGGGTCGCATGCTAGTTGCCGGCGTCGACGAGGCGGGCCGCGGACCGCTGGCGGGGCCCGTGGTCGCGGCGGCGGTGATTCTCCATCCCGAACGGCGCATTGGCGGCCTGCGGGATTCCAAGCTTCTCACTCCGCCGGTGCGCGAGAAGCTTGCGGTCGTGATCCGCGCGCGCGCCGTCGCCTGGGCCGTTGGCGAAAGCGGCGTCGCGGAGATCGACGCGCTGAACATCCTGCAGGCTACGCTGCTCGCGATGCGGCGTGCGATCGAACGCCTCTCGACCCGGCCGGAAGTCGTGTGGATCGACGGCCTGCACTGCCCCGCGATCGAGTATCCGGCACGAGCGATCGTCGACGGGGACCGGATAATCGCAGCGATCGCCGCCGCATCGATTCTCGCCAAGACAGCGCGCGACGCGCAGCTGGTGGCGCTGGACCGCGAGTACCCCGTCTACGGCTTCGCGCGGCACAAGGGTTACGCTACTCCCGAGCATCTGGCGGCATTGCGCCAGCACGGTCCCTGTGCGGTGCATCGGCGCTACTTTGCGCCGGTGGCGCAGTCCGAGTTCGACTTCTAGGGATATCATGTTCGGCGGCGACGCGTCGGCGCATCGTGCCGGCACGGACAGGAGAGAAGCGCGTGATTCACTGTGTTTTACACGATCCCGAGGATTCGGTTGCAGTCGTCGTCGTCGAGGGCGTCAAGGCTGGACAGACGTTGACCGGGCTGATCCTCGATGAGAACCGCACCATCACCTTGCCCTGCGTTCAGGACATTCCGCTGGGACATAAGGTCGCTCTCAAGGATATGAACGTCGGCGACACGGTCATCAAGTACGGCGTGGACATCGGCAAGGTCGTGGCTCCGATCAAAACCGGGCAGCATGCACATGTGCACAACATCAAGACCAAGCGCTGGT
>VBCS01000326.1 GCA_005888955.1 Betaproteobacteria bacterium | reverse complement strand
GCGAGGCCGGCGGCATCGGGCACCGGATGCGCAGCTTCGACGATCTCGATGTGATCGCAGGGCACGCCGTACCCGTATCGCGTCACGACCAGACCGGAGAGCTCATCCGGCCAGTGCTCCTCGAAGGCCCTGGCCATTGCCGCCGACGCTTTGCCCGCGCCGATCACCAATAGCCGCCCCCGTGGCATTGTCGGCAGATGCGGTGGAATGCAGTGCGCGGGTTGAGCCGCATTGATTGCAGCATCGAACATTCGCCGTAGCAGTTCTCGTGGCGCAAGCTTCATTGCCGACCCTTGGATCGCAATCGCTCAGGGCTTCTGGCCGATTTCGAAGTTCGCCATATTCTCCAGCGCGCGGACCATGCCGGAGTGGTCCCAGGCCTTGCCACCGTGGGCGACGCAAGCGTTGAATAATTCCTGGCAGGTCGCTGTGTTGGGCAGGCTCACACCGATCTTGCGCGCGGAATTCAGCGCCAGATTGAGATCCTTCTGGTGCAGCTCGATGCGAAAACCCGGGTCGAAGCTGCGCTTGACCATCCGCTCGCCGTGCACTTCGAGGATGCGCGACGATGCAAAACCTCCCATCAACGCCTGACGCACTCGGCCGGCGTCCGCACCCGCCTTGGAGGCGAACAGCAGCGCTTCGCCCACTGCTTCGATGGTCAGCGCTACGATGATCTGGTTCGCGACCTTGCAGGTCTGGCCGTCGCCGTTGCCTCCCACGAGCGTGATGTTCTTGCCCATCAGCTCGAATAACGGCTTTACCTTGGCGAAGGCGGCATCGCTGCCGCCTACCATGATAGTGAGCGAAGCGGCCTTGGCGCCGACCTCCCCGCCGGATACCGGAGCGTCGAGATATTCGCAACCGAGCGCGTTGATGCGCTTGGCGAACTCCTTGGTCTCGATGGGCGAGATGGAGCTCATGTCGACGACGATCTTGCCTTTCGACAAGCCCTGTGCCACGCCATTGTCGCTGAACAGCACGTCCTCCACGTGCGGCGTGTCCGGCACCATCGTGATGATGACGTCAGCCTTCTGCGCGACTTCCTTGCCGGTCGCGCACGCGATTCCGCCGGCGTCGGTCAGCGCTTGCTGGACGCCACCGTGGCTGTGCAGAAAGACGCGGTGACCGCCCTTGATCAGGTGACCCGCCATCGGCGATCCCATGATGCCGAGTCCGATGAATCCGACGTTCGCCATGTTTCTTCCTCCGTGCGGTTCGATGCTTTTTTGCACTCAGACGCCGTGAGCAGCGCGCCAGCCCAGTCCGTCGATCGTCTTTCCTTTGGGCTTGTACTCGCAGCCGATCCAGCCCTCGTAGCCGATCGAATCGATGAAGCCGAACAGGAAGCGATAGTTGATCTCGCCCGTTCCCGGCTCGTTGCGCCCGGGATTGTCGGCGAGCTGCAGATGCGCAATCTGCGGCAGATGCGCCTTGATCGTGTTCGCGAGCTCGCCTTCCATCCGCTGCATGTGATAGATGTCGTACTGCAGGTGTAGATTATTCGAGCCGACGTCGCGGATCACGTCGAGTGCCTGTTGCGTGCGCGACAGCCAGAAGCCCGGAATGTCATAGGTGTTGACCGGCTCGATCAGCAGCTTGATGCCGGCCGCTCCAAGTTTTTCGGCCGCGAAGCGCAGATTGGCCACGAAAGTCCCGCGGACCTTCTCCCGATCGACGCCTGCCGGGGCGATGCCGGCAAGGCAGTTCACCTGCCCGCAGCCGAGTGCCCGCGCATAGTCGATCGCTTTACCGACGCCGTCCTGGAATTCGCCGATGCGATCGGGCTGGCAGGCGATCCCGCGCTCCCCCGCCGCCCAATCGCCGGCAGGCAAGTTGTGCAGCACTTGCTTCACGCCGTGCTGGTGCAGGCGCTCCGCCAACTGCTCCTTGGGGTATGCGTAAGGGAACAGATACTCGACACCCTTGAAGCCACCCTCTGCCGCGGCGGCGAAGCGGTCCAGAAAGTCGACCTCGTTGTAGAGCATCGTCAGGTTCGCAGCAAACTTGGGCATAGGCGGTTTCTGTCGCGGTTCAGTCCAGCAGTGCAATTGCGGTCGGGGCGTCGGCCTTGCCGGCCGCGAGATCCTCGAACTCGGTGATGTTGTTGATCTCGGTGCCCATCGCGACATTGGTCACGCGCTCGAGCATCACCTCCACGACGACAGGGACGCGATATTGCCGCATCAACGTCTGTGCCTGAACGAATGCCGGCTCGATTTCCTCTGGCTTGGACACGCGTAGTGCCTTGCAGCCCAGGCCTTCGACCACGGCGACGTGGTCCACTCCGTAGCCTTTCAGCTCCGGTGCGTTGACATTGTCGAAGCCCAGTTGCACGCAATAATCCATGTCGAAGCCGCGCTATGATTGACGGATCAATCCCAGATACGAGTTATTCACGACCACATGCAAGTAAGGCAGCTTGAACTGGGCGCCGACTGCGAGCTCCTCGATCATGAACTGGAAGTCGTAGTCTCCCGAAATCGCGACCACCTGGCGCTGGGGGTCGGCAGCGCATACGCCCAGCGCCGCGGGCGCCGTCCAGCCCAGAGGCCCGGCTTGACCGCAGTTGATCCAATAGCGCGGCTTGTATACGTGAAGGAATTGCGCCGCTGCGATCTGCGACAGCCCGATGGTGGTTACGTAGCAGGTCTCCTTGTCGAAGACCTTGCACATCTCCTCGTACACGCGCTGCGGCTTGATCGGCACGTTGTCGAAGTGGGTCTTGCGCAACAGCGTGCGCTTGCGCTCACGGCACTCTTCCAGCCACGCACTGCGGTCCTTGAGCTTGCCGGCCGCTTTCCATTCGCGCGCCGACTCGACGAACAGGCTGAGCGCGGCGCCTGCGTCCGACACAATCCCGTAGTCGGGGCCGAATACCCGGCCAATCTGGGTCGGCTCGATGTCGACGTGCACGAACTTGCGGCCCTTGGTGTAAACGTCGATCGAGCCCGTGTGGCGGTTGGCCCAGCGGTTGCCGATGCCCAACACGAAATCGGACGCCAGCAGCGTCGCATTGCCGTAACGGTGGCTGGTCTGCAGGCCGACCATCCCGACCATCAACGGGTGATCGTCCGGAATTGTGCCCCAGCCCATCAGCGTGGGAATGACCGGCACGCCGGTGATCTCGGCGAATTCGACCAGCAGCGACGATGCGTCGGCATTGATGATGCCGC
Organism: Betaproteobacteria bacterium; assembly: GCA_005888955.1. Classification (GTDB taxonomy): domain Bacteria; phylum Pseudomonadota; class Gammaproteobacteria; order Burkholderiales; family Casimicrobiaceae; genus PALSA-1003. Next base: position 321 of record VBCS01000326.1, on the reverse strand, counting down.
CGCCCGCCACGATCAGCGGACGCTCGGCATCGTTGAGCATGCCCAGCGCTTTGTCGATCTGCGCCCGGGTCGCCCTGGGCTTGTAGATCGGCAGCGGTTCGTAGGTCTCATCATCGAACTCGATCTCCGCCATTTGGACGTCGAAAGGCAGGTCGATCAGCACGGGTCCGGGACGGCCGGAGCGCATCAGGTGAAATGCCTGCTGGAAGACGCGCGGGACCAGCGCCGGCTCGCGTACCGTCACCGACCACTTGGTGACCGGTTTCGAAATCGACTCGATGTCCACCGCCTGAAAATCTTCCTTGTACAGCCGCGCTCGTG
>VBCS01000325.1 GCA_005888955.1 Betaproteobacteria bacterium | reverse complement strand
TGACGGCAACGCCGAGGAGGGCCGTCCGGAAGCGCATGGCGAATCGTTTTCGCATGGTGGAGCTTGTACCAATTTCCAGCGCGCGCAAGGCTTACACGATTTCTTGCACCCCTTGCCGCGACGGCGCCGGGAGGAAGCCGATGGCCGCGCGTCCGCACCCTTTGCACGAAACGTGCCGCCTGGACAGAAAGAGGCCATCGCTGCCTTGACCGCCGACGCGCGTCGTCTCACGATATGCAGTCCGCGGCCTTGCTCCGCACGCTTGAGCGCGCAGGAGGACCGGTAGTCTGGACGACCAACAAACGGAGGAGGCAATGACCATTCGGCGATACGACAAGTTCGCAGCGATCGCGCTGCTGGTTTTCGGCTGCGGCGGTGTCGCACAGGCGCAGCAATCGGGCATGACTTTTTTCGTGACCGGCACGGGTTCCGGCAAGGGGGCGGATTTTGGCGGGGTCTCGGGCGCGGACAAGCATTGCCAAACGCTGGCCACCGCCGCCGGCGCGGGAAATCACACCTGGCGCGCGTATCTCAGCGCGAGTCCGGCCGCGGGCGCGCCGGCGGTCAACGCGCGCGAGCGCATCGGCAATGGTCCATGGCAGAACGTCAAAGGAGTCGTCATTGCCCGCGATGTAGCCGAGCTGCACGGCAACAACAACCTCAACAAGCAGACCGCGCTGACCGAAAAGGGGGACATCGTCAATGGACGCGGCGACACGCCGAACAAGCACGACATCCTCACCGGCACGAAGCCGGACGGCACGGCGTTCGCCGGCAGCGACGACATGACTTGCGGCAATTGGACCAAGAGCGGCGAGGGCGTGGCGATGGTCGGGCACCACGATCGTTCGGGGCTAGGGACTGATGATGCGTCCCGTTCCTGGAACTCTTCGCATCCTTCGCGCGGCTGCAGCGACGAAGGCTTGAAAAGCACCGGTGGCGCCGGCCTGCTCTATTGCTTCGCCGAAAAGTGACTCGAGTAGGGCCGAATTCATTCGGCCGCGGCGTTGTGTGGACATGAGTGTGCGAATGAATTCGCACCTACGAAAACCGTTGCTGTGGCGAGAGTTTCGTAAGGCCGAATTCATTCGGCCCTAGCGTTGCGCGCCAACGCCGCGGGCCCGCATGTCATCGAGGGACACTCCGAGTTGCGCAAGTTGCGGCTTCGGGGCCGATTCGGATGTCATCGATTCGTGCGTAAGGTGAACTTTTTCGGCGCCTCGGGCTCTCATTCTGCTGTCAAAACACCGCCGCTATCATGCTCTCGCCCAACCATAAGTCCAGCCGCCGCACCGCCGGCGCCTTAGTCGCGCTCCTCGCCGTCTTCGTCGTGCAAGGGGTTTTGGCCGCCGCCGCGGCGGCGCCGCTCAGCGACGCCGAGAAAATCCAGGCGCTGATCCGCACCGTGGAAGGGCGGAAGGATCTGCAGTTCATTCGCCTGGATGTCGCCCATTCCGCGCGCGAAGCCGCGAACGTGCTGCGCATCAAGCTCGCCTTTGCCGGAGACCGGGTCAAGACGGTCGACGACTTCATCGACCACGTCGCTACTGCGACCCAGAGCGGAAAGCCCTATTACGTCCGCTATCCTGATGGTACAGAGGTGACCAGCGCCGAGTTTCTGCGCCAGGAATTGAAGCGCATCGAGCATCCCCCTGCAGCCAAGCGCGCGATAAAGCGCTAGAGATCCGCGGCCAATGCCCGCGTGAGCTCGCCGGCGGGTATCTCCCTGCAGCCGCTGGCGTTCTGGCCGGACCATAGCGGCGAGAAATCCCCCAAGCCCTGGGCTTCGGCCTTAGCGCGCAAGGGGGCGATCGCAGCGGTCGCTAGGGGAAAAGCGGGGGGCGCACCGTTGATCGGCCCCAGCCTGCGCCAGGAATTGAAGCGCATCGAGCATCCCCCTGCAGCCAAGCGCGCGATAAAGCGCTAGAGATCCGCGGCCAATGCCCGCGTGAGCTCGCCGGCGGGTATCTCCCTGCAGCCGCTGGCGTTCTGACCGGACCATAGCGGCGAGAAATCCCCCAAGCCCTGGGCTTCGGCCTTAGCGCGCAAGGGGGCGATCGCAGCGGTCGCTAGGGGAAAAGCGGGGGGCGCACCGTTGATCGGCCCCAGCTCTCTCATGATACGGTTCACGATGCCACGGGCAGGCCGGCCCGTGAAGAGGTTCGTCAGCGCGGTGTGGCGGGCGGCCTTGCTCCTGAGCGCCGCGCGATGCACCTCGCTGGTGGTGGTTTCGGGACAGAGCAGGTAAGCCGTCCCGATCTGGACTCCGGCGGCGCCGAGCGCGATCGCGGCCGCAACGCCTTTGGCGTCCGCGATGCCACCGGCAGCGATGACCGGGACCTTTACGTTCTGTATCACCTGCGGCAGCAGGGCGAACGTGCCGACCTGAGTTGTCAGGTCGTCCGAGAGGAAAATGCCGCGGTGCCCGCCCGCCTCGAGGCCTTGGGCGATCACGGCATCGACTCCGTGCGCTTCCAGCCAATGCGCCTCGTCGACGGTCGTGGCCGACGCGAATATCTTCGCGCCCAAGGCCCTCACCCGCGCCAGCAATTCAGGCGAAGGCAAGCCGAAATGAAAGCTTACGACGGCCGGCTTGAAATCGTCGAGCAGGTCGGCGGCTTCGGCGCGGAAGGGCGCGCGGCCCGGACCGACGGGAATGGTGTCCGGATCAATGCCAAATTCCGTGTAATACGGCGCCAGCGCGGCGTGCCAGCGCGCCTCGCGCTCGGGGCTGGGCGCGGGCGGTTCGTGGCAGAAGAAATTCACGTTGAACGGATGCGCCGTCTGGCGGTTGATCGCTCCCAACTCCTCGCGCATCGCGTCGGGGCCGAGCATGGCGCAGGGCAGCGAACCCAAACCGCCGGCGTTGGACACGGCCACCGCGAGCGCGCTGCCTTGGACACCCGCCATGGGGGACTGAATGATCGGCAACTCGATGCCGAGAAGTTGTTGCAGGTTCATCGGTCCCCGCTGATGATACATCCACGGGCAAACGAGTAACCCCACTCGCGCGGGTGGGTTCGATGCATCGGTCGATCATCACCGGCGATTGCGCGCGATCCAGTCGTCGATGCGCTGCTCGAGATAATGGTTAAGCGGCACGCCATTTTCGGCGCGGCTGCTTGGACGACGGGTCGGGTACCAATGTCCAGGGCCCGAGAGCTGCCAGAGCCTCCGGTTCGCTGATGCTCTCGGCTTCCTTTCTCACTTCAATCGGAACCCATTTTGAAAATGGAACGAGCCGAGTCGCGTGCTGCCCGGAAGGCAGATGCTCCTCTCGAACCTGCGCGATCCGATCGGGCGGGAATCGTCCGGCAATCCGGACTAACGCTGGCCAGAGGCGACGATGAACCAAGGTAACCTTTCCGTCGACAAGGCGACAAACGAGAATTTCCTTTGAATGAGTCACCGCTTGCAGGATGGCGAAGATCTGGTGACTCTTCGGATGACCCCACCAACTCCCCTTGATGGGCCCGCCGACGATCGCCTCTGTCAGACGAGGAACGGCGCCCTTGCCCGATACAAGCACCACCCCCTGCTCCCGGACAAATGCCAGTGCCTCTTCGGCGGTCATATGCTCGTACCCGGCACGGAACGAGATGGTTCAACCGACCGATCCGGCCGAGGCATTATCCTGCGTTCTCGATCAGCGGTTGAAGAAGCGCGCGAAGAATGCCGCCAGCGCGGACCGCCTTTTGGGCAGCAACTCCGGCGCGACATCGACGTAGCGGCGATGAACGTAGCACCAGCTCCAGGTCTCGCCGCGTTCGTAGGCTGCAATCAGCGGATGACCGGTCGCGTTGAAGTGCTGCAGAGCGTGCGCGTGCTCCGAATCCTCGCAGCATCCGACATGGCCGCAGGACAGGCATACCCGAAGCTCGGTCCACTGCGCCCCGAGCGCGAGGCATTCCTCACAGCCGCTCGCTGCAGGCGTCACTTGCTGAACCTCGGTTACATGTTCGCAATGTTTGGTCATTGGTTACGCCCGCCGCCGCGAGACGTTCGGGTTGAACGAGATGCTAGGGGTGAGCGT
>VBCS01000324.1 GCA_005888955.1 Betaproteobacteria bacterium | reverse complement strand
TTCGCGCCGCTGCGGAAGAGGCGCCGAAGCTCCTCGGCGGCGAACCGGAAATCGTAGCGTCGATCCGCGACCTGCACGCTCCGGGTTCTGCAGGCGTCGTTCCGGTGCGCGTCTACCGCCCGGAATTGGCGGCACCGCTGCCGCTGGTCTTGTTCGCGCACGGCGGCGGATGGGTCGTCGGCTCGCTCGACTCGCATGACAAGCTTTGCCGGATTCTCGCCAACCGGCTGGGCGCAGTCGTCGTGGCCGTCGACTATCGCCTGGCGCCGGAGCATGTCTATCCCGCCGCGCTCGACGACGTCGAAGCCGCGTGGCGCTGGGCGCGTGCGGAAGCACGTTCGCTCGGGGCAGACGGCGAGCGTTTCGCTGTCGCCGGAGACAGCTCCGGCGGCAACCTTGCGGCGGCGCTGACACTGCGGTTGCGCGCGCAAGGGGCGGCGCAACCGGACCTGCAGCTCCTGCTCTATCCCGCGCTCGACGCGACGTGCTCGCGCGCGTCGTATCGCGAGTTCGCCGAGGGCTACAATCTGAGCGGAGCGCAGATGGCGCAGTACTGGGATCTCTATTGCGCCGGCGCCGCACCGGACGCCCCCGAGCTCTCGCCGCTCGCGGCGGCGCATCTGTCGGAGCTGCCGCCGGCAGTCGTCGCGCTGGCGGCCGCGGACGTTCTGCGCGACGACGGCCGTGAATACGCGCGGCGCCTCGAAGCCGCCGGCGTTCCGACGCGCGTCGTCGATTGTGCCGGCATGATCCACGGCTTTCTGCGGTGGACGGGCGAGGTGGCTGCGGCGCTGGTCTGGATCGACGCGATCGCGGCCGCCGCGCGCGAGCTGCTCGTCGTGTCGCGGCGTGTCTGAACTAAGGAACCTAAGGCGCTTCCATGTCGGCCTACGGCACTCTCGGCACGCTGTTCTACGACGCCGACAAGCCACGCGCGGGCGAGGCCGAGGTCGCGTGGTACGCAGCGCGCCTTCCGCGCGAGGCGGGTCCGGTGCTCGAAGCCATGGCGGGCTCGGGACGGTTGCTCGTGCCGCTGCTCGAAGCCGGCTTCGAGGTGCACGGCGTCGACAGCTCGGAGGCGATGCTTGCGCATTGCGAGCAGCGGATCGCGATCTGCGGTCGAGCGACTCAGCTCTATCGCCAGAATGTGACCGCGCTCAACCTGCCGACTCGCTACGCCGCCGCATTCATCGCCGCCGGCTCGTTTCAGCTGCTCGCCGATCCGATCGCCGCGCTCGATGCGCTGTTGCGCATCCGCGCGCATTTGATCGATCCCGGGCTGCTGCTGCTCGATTTGTTCGTGCCGGCGGAGGCGGAGCACCCGCCGGGCGCGCCGATTGTCGAGGTGCGCACGGTCGCGGCCGGCGAAGGTGTTCACATCGGGCTGCGGTCCGAGACTTCCTGTGACGTCGACTTGCGCCGCATCGACGTGAGGACCCGCTATGAGAGGCGCGACCAGACCACGATCACGGCCCGCGAAGACGAGACCTGGGCGCTCACCTGGTACACCGAGGACGAAGCCGTCAGGCTGCTCGGCGACGCCGGCTATCGCGACATCCGGATCGAACCCGCCGCGTGGCCGCGCGAGGACGGCCGGCATTTCGCGGTGAGCGCCAAAGCGTAGCCGGCTGCAGCGCGCAGCAGCGGTTTTCGTATCAGCGGGTCAAAGCGCGAGCGCCATGTACACCACGCCCGCCAGGGGATTGTGGTAATACGGCGCGCATTCGCGAAAGCCAGCGCCCGCGTAGAGCGCGCGTGCCGCGCTCATCCAGTCGAGCGTGTCGAGCTTGAGCTCGCGGTAGCCGATCGCGCGCGCTTCATTGATCACCGCGCGGGCGAGCCGTTCGCCCCAGCCCTCGCCGCGATGCGCCGGCTGGACGTAGAGGCGCTTGACCTCGGCGATGGACGCGCCCGTCGGCGCCGCGGCAGCACCGCAACCGCAGCCCGAATCGCTATCGAGAGGCCGCAGCGCGATGCAGCCGAATGCCTCGCCTGGGGTTCCCGCGAGCAGCAGACGCCCGCGTGGCGGAGCATAGGCGCCGGGCAACGTCGCGAGCTCTTTGTCGAATCCCTGAAAACACAGATCGACCTTGAGCCATTGCGCGTACTCGATGAACAGCAAGCGTGCCAGCGCCAAGTCGCCCGCCGAGCCGGCGTACCGGATCGCCGCGTTCGATGCGACCGGTGCGATCGTCACGCGGTCTTCTCGCATGTTCCGATCTTGATCTCGCTGCCCGGAAACGCGCCCTGCAGCTCCTTCACGCGCGCAACCGCCGGCGCAGGCGGGTCGCGCACGACGAGCGCTGTCTGCGCGATCGCCTGCACGCGCGAGCCGACCCTGGCGGTCTTGACGCCCTGCGCCTCCAGCGCCGCCAGACGTGCCTGCGCGGCGTCCTCGGTCCGGAATACGCCGAGAGAGATCGCAAAGCGCTGCGGGCCGGCGTCGACGAGAAGCAGGTCCTTGACACCCTGCGCCTTGAGCTCTTCCACGCGGCGATCGGCGACCGATCTGTTGGGCGCGGCAGGGATGAATACCCAGTAATTGGCGACAACTTCGACTTTCTTCTGGCTGATCAGCTTGGCGAGATCGAGCGGCTCGAGGAGCGCCAGGGCGCGGGCCTTGTCGCTATCGGACAGCGGACCCCATTCGACGCAGACATCGGCCAGCGCGGAGACCTTGGCGGGACCAAGCGCCGCGACTTGCTGCGGCGAGAGCAGCACGATCTTGTCGGGCTGGATCTGCTGCGCCAAGCGAACGCCCTCGCCCGTGCCCAAGCTGTCCAGCCGCGTGTACAAGAACAGCGCCAGATTCGCGAGCACCAGCAGGGCAACGATAATTCTCATCGTTCGACGGCGGATTGGGCGAGGGCAAGCACGCCCTCGAGCACAAGATTATCCACGACCTCCACCGGCGGGGTAAGGTGCGGCGCGATGTCGGCGGCAGCGCCACCGGAAAGAAATGCCTTGGGCAGCGGTCCTTCGGCGTCGAGGCGGCGGCGCATTTGCTCGATGGCACCGCACACCGCCTGCATCGCGCCCGAAGCGAGCGCATCGGCGGTGTTGAT
>VBCS01000323.1 GCA_005888955.1 Betaproteobacteria bacterium | reverse complement strand
GCAGCGCGAGCCTCTACCCGCACGTGCAGGGCATGTTCTCCGAGTATTTCGTCCTGGGCGAGCGGCAGTGCTACCCGGTGTTCGGCGACGTGAGCCTGGGAGAGCTGGCATTCGCCGAGCCGTTTGCGGTTGGCTTGCACGCGGTCAACCGCGCCGGCAATCTGCTCGGCAAGAACGTACTCGTCACGGGCGGGGGCACCATAGGTTGCCTCACCGTTGTCGCGGCGCGGCTCGCCGGCGCAACGACGGTGAGCGTGTCCGACGTGCTGGATCGGCCGCTGGAAACGGCGCGCAAGGTTGGTGCCGCGCGCACCTTCCGCGCCGACCGCGAGGCGGAGGCGCTGGCGTCGCCACAATTCGACGTCGCCTTCGAGGCGTCCGGCAGCTTCGCCGCGCTCAAGTCCTGCATCGCCGCCGCGAAACGCGGCGGCACGGTCGTTCAGGTCGGCACGCTGCCGCACGAGCCGCTGCCCTTCGTCGTCAACGAGATCATGGTCAAAGAGCTCGACTTCAAAGGCGCGTTCCGCTGGGGCATCGAGTTCGACTGGGCGGTCGAGTACATCGCCTCGCACCGGGTCGACGTCCGGCCGCTGCTCTCGGGGCAGTTTCCGCTGAGCGACGCGGTAAAGGCCTTCGAGCTCGCGAAGGACAAGACGCAAAGCACCAAAGTGCAGCTCGTTGCAGCCTGAGCTGCGGCGGATTTTCATTCAACACATCGAGGAGGAATACCATGCGGTGGATCGGTCGACTAACGCTGCTCGGAGCGGTAATGATGCTCGCTACGGGCGCCGCGCTCGCCCAGACGAAGCTGAAGTGGGCGCACGTATACGAAACCTCGGAGCCCTATCACAAATGGTCGGTATGGGCGGCGGGCGAAATCGAGAAGCGCACCAACGGCAAGTACCATGTCGACGTCTTCCCCGCGTCGACGCTTGGGAAGGAATCGGATATCAACCAGGGGCTGACGCTCGGCACGGTCGACGTGATCATCTCCGGGCTGTCGTTCGCCGCGCGCACGATGCCGCGCATCGGCGTCGGCTATTACCCGTACACGTTCCGCGACGGCGACCACCTGGTCAAGTGGTCCAAGAGCGACGCGTTCAAGGCCATGACCGACGAGTACCGGCAGAAGACCGGTATCCAGATCACCGCGATGACCTACTACGGCATACGGCAGACGACGTCGAACAAGCCGTTCACCGATTGCGCCGGGATGAAGGGCCTGAAGATGCGCGTGCCCGACGTGCCGGCGTATCTGGCGCTGCCGAGGTCCTGCGGCGCCAATCCGACGCCGATCGCGTTCGCCGAGGTCTATCTCGCGCTGCAGAACGGGACCGTCGATGCGCAGGAGAGGCCATATCGTCGACTCGCTGGCGACGCAGATCGCGCCGCACGTGTGGACCAAGCTGTCCGATCAGGAGAAGAAGATCTTCACCGATGTGACGCAGGAGGCGGCGGCGCACGCGACCGCGGAAATCCAGAAGCGCGAGGGCGAGCTGGCCGACGAGTTCCGCAAGAAGGGGCTGACCGTGACGGCGGTCGACAAGAAATCATTCCAGGACGCAATTTTGAAGAATGTCACGTTCGAATCGATGGGGTATTCGAAGGCCGACTGGGACAAGATCCAGCAGATCAAGTGACGCCGGACCAAGCCGCGCAGCTTAGGGCCCGGCGTCATCCCCGCGAAAGGGGGGATCCAGCGACTTTGCAATGGTTGAACGACACTGGATTCCCGCCTACGCGAGAATGACGTCTCATCTGGAGGAAATCGCGGCACATGAGCGACAACATCGCACCACCACCCGAAGAGCATGTCCTCGATGCCACGGGACACATGCATGTCACCGACGCGCCGATCGACCTTTCACGCTACACGTTGGAGGCCTGGATCTCGTTCGCGTTCTTCTGGGTGCTGGCGACCGACATCTTCTACCAGTTCTTCACCCGCTACGCGCTCAACGATTCTGCCGCCTGGACCGAGGAGATCGCGCGCTATCTGCTGATTTCCACTGTGTTCATCGCGATTGCGGCGTCGGTGCGCACCGATCGTCACATTCATGTCGACTTCTTCTATCGACTGTTGCCGGCGCCGGTTTGTCGCGTGCTTTCGACGCTCGTCGACCTGATTCGAATCGCGTTCTTCGCCTACGCGGTATACCTGACCTGGGCCATGATGCAGAAGATGGGCAATTACAGGATGACCATCGTCGACCTGCCGATGAATTCCGTCTACGCCGTGTGCATGATCGGCTTCGCATTCTCGGCGGTGCGCGCGGTGCAGGTTCTGATCATTAATTGGCGCCGAGGCTACAGCGTGCTGGAGCGCCCCGAAATCGCCATCGAGGGGCAAGTGTGACGCCAGCGCTGCTCGGTTCCTTTCTTGCCTTCATGGCGGCAGGCGTTCCCGTCGCGATCGCGATGGCGGGCGCAGCGCTGGTCTACATCCTGCTGACGGGCGATATCCCGCCGTTCGTCGTCGTCCACCGCATGATCAGCGGCATCGACAGCTTTCCGCTGCTGGCGGTCCCGTTCTTCATCTTTGCCGGCAACCTGATGAACAACGCCGGCATTACCAACCGCATCTACAACTTCGCGCTCTCTCTGGTCGGCTGGCTGAAGGGGGGCTTGGGGCACGTCAACATCATCGGCTCGGTGATCTTCGCGGGCATGTCGGGGACGGCGATTGCCGATGCGGCGGGTTTGGGAACGATCGAGATCAAGGCCATGAAGGACCAGGGCTACGACCTCGGCTTCTCGGTTGGCGTGACGGCGGCGTCGGCGACGCTGGGACCGATCATTCCGCCGTCGCTGCCGTTCGTGATCTACGGGATGATGGCCAACGTGTCGGTGGGCCAGCTTTTCGTCGCCGGCATCGTTCCGGGCGTCGTCATGGCGATCCTGATGATGCTTACTGTCGCCTATTACGCCCACAAGTATCACTGGGGCGGCGACATCAAGTTCGAATGGGGACGGCTCGGCAAGGCATTGCTCGAGCTCGCGCTGGTCATCGGCTTTCCGGTCGTCATGTGGGGCCTCATCGTAGCGGGGTTGCCGTTCAACTGGGCGTTTGGCGCGTGTGTCGCGGGCCTGCTCGCAGCGGATTTCAAGTTCAAGTTCGACGCCGTGCTGCCGATCATGACACCGGTGCTGCTGATCGGCGGGATGACGACGGGCGTGTTCACTCCCACCGAAGGCGCGATCGCGGCCTGCGTCTGGGCGCTGTTTCTCGGGCTCGTCTGGTACCGCACGCTGAGCTGGAAGATGCTGGTGAAGGTCTCGATGGATACGATCGAGACCACGGCCACCGTGATGTTCATCGTCGCGGCCGCATCGATCTTCGGCTGGCTCCTGACCGCGACCCGGGTCACCGACGCCGTCGCCGCCTGGGTGCTGGCCTTCACCCACAGTCCCTGGGTGTTCCTGCTGCTGGTCAATCTGTTGATGCTCTTCGTCGGCTGTTTTCTCGAGCCGACGGCCGCGATCCTCATCCTGGTGCCGGTGCTGATGCCGGTCGTGCAGCAGCTCGGCATCGACCCGGTTCATTTCGGCCTGGTCATGGTGCTCAACCTGATGATCGGGCTGCTCCATCCACCGATGGGCATGGTGCTGTTCGTTCTGGCGCGGGTCGCCAATCTATCGATCGAGAAGACCACGATGGCGATCCTTCCCTGGCTGGTGCCGCTGTTGCTGAGTCTCCTGCTGATCACCTACATTCCATCGATTTCGCTGTGGCTGCCGCGGCTTTTCTACTCATGAACCGCCGGCGCCCGGAACGCGTCTAAAATGCCGTAACCTCCTCCGGAGGAGAGCCCCATGCTGACCAAGACCTCGCTGACCATTCGCCTTCATCCGAACGACGATGTGGTGATCGCTCGCCAACAGCTCGTCTCGGGCACGGCGCTCCTCGACGAGAACGTCAAGGTCTCGGGCCTCGTGCCGCCCGGCCACAAGGTCGCGACGCATACGATCCCCGCCGGCGCGCCGGTCAAGCGCTATAACCAGATCATCGGCTTTGCCAAGCGCGCGATCGCGCCGGGCGAGCACGTGCACCTTCATAACCTGGCGATGGGCGAGTTCGCGCGCGACTATGCCTTCGGCGCAGAAGCGAAGCCCACGCAATTTGTCGATCCGCCGGCGAGCTTCATGGGCATCGTCCGCGCGGATGGGCGCGTGGCGACGCGCAACTATATCGGCATCCTTTCGACCGTGAACTGCTCGGCCACCGTCGCGCACGGCATCGCCGACGCGTTCAAAGGCGGCGCGCTTGCGGACTTCGCCAACGTCGACGGCGTGGTGGCGCTTACCCACGGCAGCGGGTGCGGCATGGACGTGCAAGGCGAGAGCATGCAGGTGCTGCGGCGGACGATCGGAGGCTATGCCAAGCACGCCAATTTCGCCGGCGTGCTCATCGTGGGCCTGGGGTGCGAAGCGAATCAGATCAGCGCGCTCATGGGTGCGCAGGCGCTTCGCGAAGGACCGCTGCTGCGCACGTACAGCATCCAGGATGCGGGGGGTACCGCGAAGTCGATCGCCCGCGGAGTCGCCATGGTCAAGGAGATGTTGCCGCACGCCAACCAAGTCGTTCGCGAAAGCGTTCCCGCTAAGCACCTGACGCTCGGGCTGCAATGCGGCGGCTCGGACGGCTACTCGGGCATCACCGCCAATCCGGCGCTTGGCGCCGCGGTCGATCTCCTGGTGCGCCACGGCGGCACCGCGATACTTTCCGAAACGCCGGAGATCTACGGTGCCGAGCACTTGCTTACGCGACGCGCCGTCTCGCGCGAGGTCGGCGAAAAGCTCATCGAGCGCATCAGGTGGTGGGAGGAATACACCGCGCGCAACAAGGGCGAGATGAACAACAATCCGTCGCCCGGGAACAAGGCCGGCGGGCTCACCACCATTCTCGAGAAATCGCTCGGCGCGGTGGCCAAAGGCGGCACCACCAACCTGGTCGCGGTGTATGAATACGCCGAGCCTGTCACCGCCAGGGGTTTCGTCTACATGGATACCCCCGGTTACGATCCGGTGTCCGCGACCGGCCAGGTCGCCGGCGGCGCCAACATGATCTGCTTCACCACCGGACGCGGCTCGGCGTACGGCTGCGCGCCCTCGCCATCGCTCAAGCTCGCGACCAACACCGCGCTCTGGGAACGCCAGGAAGAGGACATCGACATCAACTGCGGCGAGATCGTCGACGGAACGTCGACGGTCGTGCAAATGGGCGAGCGATTTTTCCGCCTGATACTCGACACGGCGTCGGGCGCGAAGAGCAAGAGCGAATTGCACGGCTACGGTCAGAACGAGTTCGTGCCGTGGTATCTGGGAGCGGTCATGTAGGTACGTTGACAGGGGAGGGCCTTGCTTTTACGCTGCAGACGTTCGTGGGTGCGAATTCATCATGCGGCGCGGCGGGAACCGGGCGGCCGAATGAATTGGGCGTTACATTTACGAGGAGGAGTTCAATGAACAGATTCGTCGCCGGCATCGTCGCCGGTTGCGCCATTGCATTTGCGGGCCAGACGCTGGCGCAGGAAACGCTGACCGTCTGGTGGGCCAAGGGCTTCTACAAGTCCGAGGACGACGCGCTGCTCGCGGCGATCAAAAAATTCGAGGACAAAACCAAGATCAAGGTCGAGCTGTCGCAGTACCCGGTGCAGGACATGATTCCCAAGACCGTCTCGGCGCTCGACGCCGGCACAGTGCCCGACGTCGCGTACGCCGACGTGTACGACTTCCAGGTTACCGGCAAATGGGCGTTCGACGGCAAGCTCGAAGACTTGACCGACATTCTCACGCCGATGAAGGCGAGCTTCCTGCCCAATACTGTTGAAACGACCTACCTATACAACGACAAGACCAAGAAGCGCGCTTATTACGCGTTCCCCATGAAGCAGCAGACGATGCACATCCAGTATTGGATCGACATGCTGAATGCTGCCGGCTTCAAGGAGTCCGATATCCCGACCGGATGGAAGGACTACTGGTCGTTCTGGTGCGACAAGGTTCAGCCGGCCTATCGGCAGAAAAGCGGCACCCGGAATTACGCCACCGGGTTCCCGATGGGTGTCGATTCGAGCGACTCGTTCTATTCGTTCCTGACATTCATGGACGCGTACAACGTCAAGCTCGTGGACGACAACGGCAAGCTTCTGGTCGACGATCCCAAGGTGAAGCAGGGGTTGATCGGCGCGATGACGGATTACACATCTGTGTATACCAAAGGCTGCACGCCGCCGTCGTCGACCTCGTGGAAGGACCCGGACAACAACGTGGCCTTCCACAACAAGACGATCATCCTGACCCACAACGCCACGATCTCGATTGCCGCGAAGTGGCTCGACGACATGAACAACGAGACGCTGTCCGCGGAGCAGCGCGCGCAAGCGAAGAAGAACTATACCGAGCTCATCGCGACGGCGGGCTTTCCGAACAAGCCCGACGGCTCGAAGATGATCTATCGCGCCGCGATCAAGACCGGTGTCGTTTTCGAGAACGCGAAGAACAAGAAGCGGGCGAAGGAGTTCGTCGCCTTCCTGCTGCAGGAGGACAACCTGACACCCTATGTCGAAGGCTCGCTCGGGCGCTGGTATCCGGTGACCAAGGCCGCTGCCGAACGGCCATTCTGGAAGGCGGACCGGCACCGCCAGGCCGTGTACAACCAGTTTCATGCCGGGACGGTTACTTTCGAGTTCACCAAGAACTACAAGTTCACGATCATCAATAACGAGAACGTCTGGGCGAAGGCGATGAACCGCATCGTCAGCGAGAAGGTGCCCGTGGACAAGG
>VBCS01000322.1 GCA_005888955.1 Betaproteobacteria bacterium | reverse complement strand
GATACACCATTCGCAGATCCGGGAAGAGAATAACTCCAATTGGTCGTCGGTATTTTCCTGTTGGGATCGGCTGCATGGCAGCTTGTGCTTGAATATTCCCCAAGCGCAGGTCAGGATTGGGATTCCTGGCTATTCGCTGGCCGAAGACAACCGGGTCATCAATATTCTTGTCATGCCGTTCCGGAAGCAACGCGATTATTGGCGCGGCCCGAGCGGCAGGAGTGCGGGAAGGCCGTCGAGGCCGGGCGGATCAAGCGCTTCGCGCATGGCGCAATGAACGGAGCAGATCCGTTCATCGCCCGCGCCCCCGGCGCTCCGACGCCATCAGGATCATGCAGCCGCAGGTCGCGGCGCTAGATTCCCTAGAGTTGTTGTTCCGGAACGAACGGGGCGAGGAGCATGTTCTGAAAGCGCATGAAGGGTGTCACGTCGGGTTCCTCGGACAGCACGACATCTCCTTCGTCGTCCATGGTCAGCCATTCGAGCTTCTGGCCGTCGGGCCCAAATCGCAATCGGTACGCGCTTTGCAACTTGCTGATTTGGATGACGCGGATCACTTCCCTGGCGAGCTGCGGGGCCTCGGCGATGATTCCCAGTTCGGTGTTCTTGCTGGCCGAGCGTGGATCGAGGTTCATCGACCCGATGAAGACCTTCGACCGATCGAAGACTGCGGTCTTGGCGTGGAGGCGGCCGACCGACATGCCGGGAAACATGAGCCGCTTGTTCCGCAGGATCCGCGTCGGGCTCAGCTCGTAGAGATCGACGCCCGATTTCAACAGCTCGGACCGGTAGCGCGCGTAGCCGGTATGTACGAGAGGCTCGTCGTTCGATGCCAGCGAGTTGGTGAGGATCGTGACCTTGACGTCGCGTTTTCGCAGCTCGCCGAAGGCCGCGACACCTCTCGGCCCCGGAATGAAGTAAGGCGACGAGATGACGACTTCAGTCCGCGCAGCCATGACCATGTCCATGATGTTCATCGAGACGCTCATGGAGCGCGCCATCTCGTCGGAGGTTGCGGTAACCTTCGCGGGCGAATCGGCAAAAGCGGTCGCCTTGCCCCAGATCAGGCCCACGCGTCCGGCGTCCAGATCTTCGCTGACCGGGCCGTAACCGAGGATATCGACCGGCGGCAACGTGAGCGACATCATCTGCTCGCCCTCGTCGACGAGGTTGTTGAAGCTGCGCTGCAGCTGCTCGCGATTGAAATCCGTATGGATGATGGACTGCACTGGATACACCTGCGCGCTGTTCCAGTAGGTGTCGTAGATGGCCGCGAGCTGCGGCACGACGGCGCCGACGATGAACGCGTCCATGTCCACGAAGTTGTCGGTCATGCTGCGCATGAAGTACTCGTCGGCGATATTTCGCCCGCCGGCGACGACCATCGCGCCGTCGGCGATGAAGAGCTTGTTGTGCATGCGATGGTTGAGCCTGCCGAAATCGGCGAGCGACGCCGTGTACTTGTTGAGGAGACTCTCCCGACCGCAGCAGAACGGATTGAACAGGCGCACCTCGACGTTCGGGAACGCGGAGATGCCGATGAACAGCGGATCGCCGCCCGACGTATAGAGATCGTCGACAAGCAGTCGCACGCGCACGCCGCGCAATGCCGCATCGCGGACGTTGCGCAGCAGCAGGCGGCCGGTGGCGTCGTTCTGGATCAGGTAATACTGAAGATCGAGCGAATGCTTCGCCCGACGCGCGAGCTGAATCCGCGTGTCCAGCGCGTAGACGCCAACCGGCATCAACCGGAATCCCGACAATTCCGGTGAGGGAATCGAGGCCTGCGCGATCCGGACGAGCGGACTGTCGAGCGAAGGCTTCAGCGCCGCCGACTGAGGGCGCTCGACCTGTGGCGGGAGCGTGCCGCAACCGGCCAGCAGGAGGGCTGCCAGGAACGCAGGCGCCGGCCGGAGCCTCCCCAATTCGAGCCAAAGAGACGGCGCGCGCGGTCCCGGCGCCGCCGGGCATGTCGGCCGGGATAGAATGCGTGGTGATATTCCGTTGGAGATCTTCATGAAATGCAACCTCGCCTTTGCAGTAATCTCGCTTTCTCTGTCCGGCTTCGCCTACGCCGCCCTGGACATCGGGGATCCCGCGCCGGACTTCACTGCGCCGGCGGCGCTCGGCGGAAAAGTGTACAAGTTTTCCCTTGCCGAGTCTTTGCGAAAAGGACCCGTCGTACTCTATTTCTTTCCCGCCGCGTTTTCCGAGGGCTGCTCCGTCGAAGCGCACGAGTTCGCCGAAGCCAACGCGCAGTTCGCGGCGCTCGGGGCATCGCTGGTCGGCGTTTCCGGCGACGACATCGACACGCTGTCCAAGTTTTCCGTGCAGGCTTGTCAAAGCAAGTTCCCCGTGGCCTCGGACGAAACGCAGGCCGTCATGAAATCGTTCGACGCCGTGATGCAGACACGTCCGGAATACGCCAACCGCATCTCCTACGTGATCGCGCCCAACGGCTCGATCGTCTACCACTACATGAGTCTGAATCCCACCAAGCACGTGGAAAAGACACTCGCGGCGCTGCGGACCTGGTCCGAGAACAAGGCCAACAAATAGCGCCCGGCTTCGAATACTCTCGTTGATCCTGGGCGGGGGCGACCGCGTCTCATGGAGGCTGGCGAGCATAAGCAGGCAATACAGTACGGTCGCGCTCGCGGCGATCGACGCAGATCCGATCGCGATCCTGCCAATCGCGAATGGGAAACCGATGGACGTTTCGCGAATGTACGATGTCTTGGTGTTGGGCGGGGGCAACGCCGCGCTGTGCGCGGCCATCACCGCCAGGCGCGCCGGAAGAAGCGTGCTCCTGCTCGAGTGCGCGCCTAGGCATTTTCGCGGCGGCAACAGCCGGCACACGCGCAATCTGCGCTGCATGCACGATAGTCCCGCCGATGTGCTGACGGATGCCTATCGGGAAGAAGAATACTGGCACGACCTGCTGCAGGTGACCGGAGGGGAGACCAACGAGCAGCTGGCCCGCATCACGATCCGGCATACGGCCACGTGCCGGGACTGGATGCTCGGGAATGGCGTACGCTTTCAACCGTCGCTGGGCGGAACGCTGCACCTTTCGCGCACGAATGCGTTCTTTCTTGGCGGCGGCAAGGCCTTGCTCAACGCCTATTACCGCGCCGCAGAGGCGCTCGGCGTCGAGATCACTTACGACACCGCGGTGACCAACCTCAACATAAAGGACGGGCGCTTTACATCGGCGATCGCGGTGCGCGACGGCGTCGAGCATGAAATCCGCGCGAAGACCGTCGTCGCGGCCGCAGGCGGGTTCGAGTCGAACCTGGCCTGGCTGAAAGAGGCATGGGGCCCGGCGGCCGATAATTTCCTCGTTCGCGGCACGCCTTACAACATGGGGCGGGTGCTGCGCATACTCCTCGACAACGGGGCGAAGTCGATCGGCGACCCGGCGCAGGGCCACTGCGTCGCGATCGACGCTCGCTCACCGAAGTTCGATGGCGGCATTTGCACGCGAGTGGACTGCGTCTCACTCGGCATCGTGGTCAACGAAAACGCACTGCGCTTCTACGACGAGGGCGAGGATTTCTGGCCGAAGCGCTACGCGATCTGGGGCCGCCTCCTGGCCGAACAGCCAAATCAGATCGGCTTCGCGATCATCGATGCCAAGGCGATGGGCAAATTCATTCCCCCAATGTTCCCGGCGGTCAAGGCCGGCTCGATCCGGGAGCTTGCGGTCGCGCTGAAGCTCGACGCGGCGGCGCTCGAGGCCACGCTGGCGAGGTTCAACGCGGCGGTGCGGCCCGGAAACTTCGATCACAGCGTGCTCGATGATTGCCGGACGGAGGGCTTGTCGCCGCCCAAGACGCATTGGGCGCGGGCGATCGAGACGCCGCCGTTCTTTGCCTACCCATTGCGACCCGGCATCACGTTCACCTACCTCGGCGTCGCGGTCGACGAGCGGGCACGGATGATCCTGCAGGACGATCGCCCGGCACATAACATTTTTGCCGCAGGCGAGATCATGGCCGGCAACGTGCTGGGCAAGGGGTACATCGCCGGAATCGGCATGGCCATCGGCACGGCATTTTGGTCGCATCGCAGGCGAGGAGGCCGCGCGCCATGTCGTCGCTTGAAGCGATTCCCCTGGAGCTGATCGACGAAGGCCAGCGGATGGCGAGCATTTGCAATGCGTGCCGCTATTGCGAGGGTTACTGCGCGGTCTTTCCGGCGCTGGAGCGTCGGCTCGCCTTCGCCGAAGGCGACCTCGCTTATCTCGCCAACCTCTGCCACAACTGCGGCTCGTGCTACTACGCCTGCCAGTACGCGCCGCCGCACGAGTTCCAGCTCAACTTCCCGAAGATGCTCGCTGAGATCCGGGCGGAGACATACAAGAAGTACGCCTGGCCCGGCGCCCTTGCGAGGGCTTTCGAGCGCAACGGTCTTGTCGTCAGCCTCATTGCTGCGGCGAGCCTGGCGCTTTTTCTGCTGGCGATGACCTTCGCGATCGATCGCTCGGTACTTTTCGCGGCCCACCCGGACCGCG
>VBCS01000321.1:1537-6485 GCA_005888955.1 Betaproteobacteria bacterium | reverse complement strand
CTTCTCCGTCATCGCCTTGACGATGTAAACGGAACTATAGCCTTTCATTCCATTATGATCGGTCCGCTGCTTATATTCCTTCAGGTACTTCTCGTCGAACGCCTTTACGGCAGCCTGCGGCGCATCAGGTGTCAGTCCCACGTGGCCCAGTATTCCATCGGCCGCATTACCGGCCAATTCAATGACTTTCTGTCCGATGATCGTTGTTTCGCCGATGATGGGCTTGTCGAATCCCTGCTTCTTCAATTCTCGAAGCAGCCGGGCGCCCTCCTCTTCCGTAAGGTAGGCAAACAGCGCATCAGGATTGCTTTGCTTTATCTTCAGAGCTGGCCCGGAGAAATCTATCTGGCCCGGGTCTGTCGAAATGTCCGCAAGCACCTTGATGTCCTGCGCGGCCAAAGCCTTTACCATCTCGTCGCGCCCGCCCTTGCCAAAGTCGTTGTTGGTGTAGACGATCGTGATTGATTTCGCTTTCAACTGGTCCTTGATATAGCGCGCCAGTTTTGGCATCGATGTCGATTGGGTGAAGGACGTGCGGAATACGTAAGGATTGCCTTGTTGCGTAATTACGGCTGCTTCCCCGCCGGTGAAATTTGTGATCTCCGCGCGACGAGTCTCGCCCATGCTCACAATCATCGATCCTGAATGAACGGGTCCGAGCACGACGTACGCGCCTTCATCGATGGCCTTTTGACTTACCGCTTTTGCGACGGCCGGATTTGTTTGGGTATCCGTGGAAACGTAGTTGATCTTGCGACCGAGGATGCCTCCGGCAGCATTGATTTCCTTGACTGCCAGCTTGACACCGTTGTCGAAGTTGTTGCCCGGCGTCGCCCCGGTTCCAGACAGCTCCATGATCCCGTAGAACAGTACGGGGCTTTGCTGCGCCATCGCACCGAGTGAAACACTTGCAAGAACAGCAAGACCGAGCAATTGAAATTTCCGCATGACTTGTCCTCGTGTTGTCTTCATGTTTGGCTTTCGTTGTATGTTTCCGACATTGAGTAGATGTCGCTGAGAACTAACTTCTATGTTGCGATCGGGTCGGGCCGCAGATTCAGGCGTTCGGCCAAAGCGGTAAGTGCGAGCTCGTAGCCGAGCGGACCGAGTCCGCATATCACGCCGATTGCGGCCAGGGACACAAGCGAGTTGTGGTAAATCGATTCCCGACGATGAATGTTGGTGATGTGAACCTCGACAACGGGAAGTCCGGATGCCTTCAGCGCGTCGAGTAACGCTACTGACGTGAACGAATATCCCGCCGGATTGATGACAATGCCAGAGGCATGCTCGCGCGCCTCGTGAACCCAATCAATCAGCTGACCTTCGTGATTGGTCTGTCGAAACACCAGATCCAAACCAAGAGTCGAACAAGCTTTGTGGCAACGCTGCTCGATCTCGGCGAGCGTGGTGCGACCGTAAAGATGCGGTTCGCGCTTTCCCAGGAGGTTCAGGTTGGGGCCATTCAGAACATGGATGCCGTGCAATGCCTTCTCCCAAGCGATCGAAGCGGCCAGGGAGGCCCGCGTTCTCCGCGTGGCGACCGACCAGGCATGCTAACGAAGCAATAGTATAAACGCAATTTCATATGATGATATTCTATCTACCATATGACAAGTAGATCGCCAGCTTTGATCGCCTTCCCGATTGTCGTATCATATTGATATGGCGAAGAAACACCTAAAAAAGGAAACGGCTTCCGCAGTTATCGCGGCCGTGCGCAGGGGCGGTGGCGAAGGCGCTCCTATCGGGGAGACCGCTTATCGCCGCATTCGCAGCGACATCGTTTTCGGCAAGCTTCCCCCTGGTCAGAAGCTAACGCTGGACCGGATGAAGGAGGCTTACAACGCGAGCGTGAGCACGCTGCGTGAAATACTAAATCGCCTGTCGTCCGAAGGTTTCATCAAGGCGGAAGGAGCGAAGGGCTTTGAGGTCATGCCGACCTCGCCGGAAAACCTTCGCCAGGTGGCGTCGATGAGGCAGCTACTCGAATGTCACGCGCTGAAGGAGTCGTTCGAAGCCGGTGATATGGAATGGGAAGGGCGTGTCGTTGCCGCTCACCACAAGCTAGCGCAAATCGAGAAGCGGATGGCGATTGGCGACCGCGCGGACGCGGAAATGTGGAAACGCTATGACTGGGAGTTTCACCACGCGCTTATTTCCGCCTGCGGTTCTCAAGTGCTGCTCGACACACATGCCATGATCTATGATCGGTATCTGCGTTATCAAATGATAGCGGCTGTATACCGGGGCGATGCCGCGTCCAGCGAACACCGCACGCTGCTGGAAAGTGCACTTGCACGCGACTGGCGAATCGCGCAAAAAACGCTAACGACGCATGTTCAGGATTGCGTCGAACAAATGGTGGGCGGAGGATTGATCGGCTAGTGCGCGCACTGCGATTGACCGGAAGTCTAGGAGCCTAGGCACTACGAATAGCCCTTGCGCTCCGCCGCGACGCGTAAATCGCCGCGCCGATGATCAAGGCCGCACCGGCCAGCGTTCTCACCGCCGGTATCTCGCCTAGCAGCAGGAGCGCCAGTGCGATGCCATATACCGGTTCCAGCGCCGCGACGACGCTCGCGGTGTGCGCAGACAGCGCACGCAGGCTGCGGATGAACAATGTATGCGCGAGCGCAGTGCAGACGATACCGAGAACGACGAGCAGCAGGATGGCGCGCGCGTCTGGAACCACTGCTGTGAACGCAACGAGTGGCAGCAGGCACGCCGCAGCGCAGGCATTCTGCCAGAACGCGATGGCGCTCGCCGAATGCCCCGCCGCAAGCGTCCGGTTGGCGACCGCGAGCAGCGCGAACGTGAAGCCCGAGACGATGCCCCACGAGAGCCCCTGAACGACGCGATTCTGCCAGCGGAATTCCGGCACGACGAGCAACAATCCGCCGGTGACCAGGGCCGCGGTTACCCATTCGACGAAGCGCAGCCGCCGCTGGCGCAGCGCGGATTCGAGAAGCAGTACGAACAGCGGAAAGCTCGCGAAGCCAAGCAGCCCGACGGCAACGCTGGCCAGCTGGATCGCCTGGAAGAACGCTACCCAATGCAGCGCCAGTAACGAACCCGAAGCGGCGAGCTTCCACTCAAAACGGCCGCGCGTTTCCCTACGCTCGCCCGCACGCGGAAGCAGGAGAGCCAGAACCACGCTGGCGACCGCCGCGCGGCCGAAGACGATCGTCACCGGCGACAACAGCAGCCACTTGCCGAACAAGCCCGCGAACCCGAACAGCAGCACCGCGAGATGCAGCGCGGCGAGCGCGCGCGAATGTTGTGATGCGGAGACGATGGAGCGATCGGTCATCGAGTGCCATTGTGCCATCGCGAGCGCTTTTGCCCGGGTTACAATCGCGGCTACGGCTGCAGCGGCGCTGCCGGCCGGGAAGATCGGGGAAAAACTTCATGCCGAAAGACCTGCCCGTCAAGAACGTGCTTGACGCCGTGCGCAACGCTCCCGGCAACCGCGTTAAGGTCGCCGTGTCGGACATCGACGGCGTGCTGCGCGGCAAGTACCTTCACAAGGACAAGTTCTTTTCTGCGGCCGAAGGCGGGTTCGGCTTCTGCGACGTCGTGTTCGGCTGGGACATGAACGACCAGTGTTACGACAACGCGACGCTCACGGGTTGGCACAAGGGCTTCCCCGACGCGGTGGCCAGGATCGATCTAGGCACGCATCGCACCGTCCCCTGGGACGAAGGCGTGCCGTTCTTCCTCGGCGACTTCGTCGTGCAGCAAGGCAACAAGGAAGTCCCGCATCCGATCTGCCCGCGTCAGCTCCTGAAGCGCGTGCTCAAGCGCGCGGAGAAGCTCGGGGTGAAGGTGATGTGCGGCATGGAATTCGAATGGTTCAACTTCGCCGAGACGCCGCAGTCCTGGGCGGCCAAGGGTTATATCCGGCCGGAAACGATCACGCCCGGCATGTTCGGCTACTCGTTGCTGCGCGCAGGGAGGAATCGCGAATTCTTCAAGGCGCTGATGGTCGAGATGGGCGACTTCGACGTGCCGATCGAAGGCCTGCACACCGAGACCGGTCCCGGCGTGTACGAGGCCGCAATCCTGTTTTCCGAAGCGCTCGAGGCGAAGGAGATCGGTGCGCGCTTCGGCATCATGCCGAGCTTCATGGCCAAATGGAGCGCGCAATATCCCGGCTGCTCGGGTCACATCCACCAGAGCCTCTCGGATGGCAAGAAGAACCTGTTTCACGACGCGAAGAACGGGAACGGCATGAGCCGGCTTTTCGAGAGCTATCTCGCCGGCCAGCTCGCCTGCTTGCTGGAATTCGCGCCGATGTACTGGCCGACGGTCAACAGCTACAAACGCCTGGTCGACGGCTTCTGGGCACCGGTCAAGCCGACCTGGGGGCTCGACAATCGCACTGCGAGCTTTCGCGTCCTCGCCACGAGCCCTAAGTCCACGCGGCTGGAGACGCGCTCTCCCGGCGCCGACATGAATCCCTATGTCGCTGCGGCGGCGTGCATCGCTGCCGGCCTGCACGGGGTCGAGAAAAATCTAAAGCTCACCGTCAAGCCGATCCATGGCACCAACGTCGGCGCCGAAAATACTCCGCGCGCGCCGCGTACGCTGATCGAAACCACGCGCAACTTCAAAAACTCGAAGCTCGCGCGCGACTGGTTCGGCGACGACTTCGTCGATCACTTCGCCGCGACGCGCGAGTGGGAATGGCGGCAATCGCTCGATGCGGTAACCGATTGGGAATTGAAGCGGTATTTCGAGATCATATGACGCAGGCTACGCGGCATGCCACTATTCGTTCGGTCCCTGCCCGCCGTTCGCCTTCGATCGCGATCGGGATCCTGCTTATCGCGGGATGCCTGGGGGCATGCCCCCTCGCGGCAAAAACGCTGCGCTTCGCCAGCGGATTCGATCCGCAGTCGCTGGATCCGCATGCGTTGGCGCTGCAGTATCAGACTCGCGTCGT